>CAMWTV010000072.1 GCA_947177215.1 uncultured Muribaculaceae bacterium | reverse complement strand
GCAACTTCATTGAGTTCCTCGACCACCCCCGGATCGGCGATATATGCCTTGCACCCGATCTCTTTCGCCAGGTCGTGTGCAATGAGACATCCGAGATTGCATGCGTGGCTGCGTCTGACGTTGCGGGTATCGGCAACCATGGCATCATTTACTTCGTAAACGCCTCCGGGTATGGGACGGAGCAGACCGCCGCGACCTATTATGGCGTCAAATTCAAATGGGATACCATTGTCGGCCAAGGCTTTCAGCACCAGGTCTTTGCGGAAGTCGAACTGGTCTATCACCTTTGGAAACGGTTCAAGATCTTTTACGCTGTGTCGCAAACAGATGTTAAGCACGGGTGTCGTGTCATTATACACGGCCATCTTTGTTGATGTTGATCCGGGATTTATGGCAAGTATCTTCATTGTTAACGTCTTTGTTTTGTTGGTGATGATAAGCTGGTCGCTATATGTTTTGCTCTCTGGACTTTCAGGCGCTGATGCATGCCAGCAGCATGCTGTTGAACTTCGACTCGGGAGAATCGCTTCGCGACGGCAGTATGACCGGACATGATGCCCCCTGAAGCATTCCTGCTATGGTGGCGTTGCCGAATAGCGTGATCGTTTTGTAGAAGGTGTTTCCTGATTCGATGTTTGGGAAAATAAGCAGATCGGCATTTCCGCAGACTGCTGAAGTTATTCCTTTTACCTCGGCGCTGTGTTTGTCGCATGCGGTTTTCACATCCATGGGGCCACCCATCTCGACATTGCCGAAAACGCCTTCAGAAGCCATCTTCTCAAGCTCTACATAATCGACCGAATTCGGAAATTTCTCGTTGACCTTCTCTGTGAAATGGATTAATGCCACTTTGGGCGATTCTATTCCGAATTTGCGGCATGTGGCCAGATCATATCTGATAATCTCGACACGCTGCTGGATAGTGGGATAAGGGATTACCGCCACATCAGAAAAAAACAGGAGCTTGTGATAGCCCGGAAGCTCCGCAACCGAAAGATGAGTAAGAACATTCCCCTTGGGCAGAAGTCCATGCTCTTTGTTGAGTATGGCGCGCAGATAATTGTCGGTGTTGACAAGCCCTTTCATAAGAATGTCGGCCTCTCCGTTTCTGATGATTTCAACCGCTTTAGCGGCCAGCATATCCGGGTCGCCGTTTTCTACGGTGACGATAGTCACCTTGTCTGACGACAGAATGTCGGCAGGAAGGTGAGCGGGCAGATTCTGGTCTCCGACCAATATGAATTCTGCTATGTCTGCGCTATGAGCCATAAGCAAAGCCTCGGTCGAACAATGATCCGACGGATTGACAACAGCGATTCTGCGGCGCTTCGCACAGTTCTTGACGCTTTCAAGCAGTTGGGTGAACGAGGTTATTTCCATACGGGATATTTGTGTTTCTGCAAATATCCGAATTATTTGCCAAACGGGCACTATTTTTAGGTAAAAAAATGTGGATAAAAATGCTGTTTTTGGGGCGTATTTTTGATGTTTTCAAAATATTATGAAAACGAAACACTTTAAAAGATTAATCATTTGGCTGTGTGGGAGTTGAGTTTTAAAGATTCATTTTAAATATTAATTGCACAAAAACGCTTCAAGTGTGCAATTGATTTCAAACTGTGTTTCTTTATGGAGTCTTTTTGGAAACATGCCGTTTTTTTCAATCCCGCAAAAGTAGTGAAAGAGACCAAACAATGGCCTCTTTCACAAGGAATATTAAATCAGATGAAGAGAATGCATATAATCACGCGATTGATGATGATTGCGTGTGTGAGTCAGATAGTATTATCACATTGTACTAATGATTGCTTTTGCTGTTAACATGTGGCAAAGGTAATTGATGTATTTTGAATTTGCAAACATTTTGTCAATAAAATTTGCATTATTTTAGCAAAATGAGATTTTTGCTACACCGGCTTGCGGATTCTCTTGCATATGTGTGCCTTGGTTCGCTGCCGCGATGAGTCTTCTCACACTGTTTGGGGACTCTGCACTGTGGTTGATAATTCCGGCAACAGTTTGTAATACAGGCATGAAAAGGCCATGTGTCAAGATCTTTAATTCTGACACATGGCCGTCAAGACAGTTCGATTATGGCTCATCTGCTTTTGTTGAGCCTGTATTATTGCTTTAATGCCATCATTCGATAGCTTAATGCTTGCGAAGCTGACGGTTGAACCGTCTGCGCTCTGAATCAAAAAACCAGCCCCACTTGTTGAAATATCTGATCATGTTGACAAGATGAATCCGAAGCATTCTCAAATTTTTCTTTGACTCCTGCTGGTGCTCATGCACTATTGTCTGATCAGGTAAATAAAGAGTTTTCCAGCGTGAATGAAGCCGCCGTGTGAGGTCGATATCTTCGGGATACATGAAATATCGCTCGTCAAACGCGCCTGTTTGTTCAAGCACGCTCATTCGCAACATCATGAAGCAGCCTATGAGATAAGGAGCATTTATCGGCGCTGTGTGATCAAGATCCTTGAGCAGGTATCGGTTGTCCATTCGGCTTATAGCCCGTTCCGGTAAAAAACGCCTGGCAAACAGGTTGAATGGTGTAGGCAGCATCCGGCAGGAATACTGTAGCCGTCCGTCGGGATACCTGACTTCAGGAGCGGCCAAGGCGATTTCCCGATCGCTGTCCATCAGCTCCGCAAGAGGGGTAATCACATCTCCGTTCCACCATATGTCGGCATTCATTACAAGATGGTAGTCGCTACCTGATTGCGCGGCCCGGGCTATCGCTTCATTATGGCCAGCGCCGAATCCTCGGTTTTCGACTTTCAGAAATGTTGTACCCGGTATGCTGTCATACAGACAGCTGTTCTCATCCGGGCCGTTGTAAACAATCCACAGATGCCCGATTCTGGCGCGCAATATGCATTCCACAGCTTTGCGCAGCTGCGCCACCGGAGAGTTATACACCACAATAGAAGCGGTAATCATGGATAATGATCTGTTTTTGAGGGATCTGTTATGATTTCTCGGAAAGTTCGAGCCATCTGAGCTCTTTCTCATCGAGAAGCATCTGAATTTCGTTGTAGCGCTGTGATTTTTCCTGAATGTCGGCAACTCCGGAACCGGCGGCAAATTCCGCTTCCAGAGCGTTTTTTTCAGAATTCAATGCCTCGATTTCAGATTCAAGTGCCTCGAATTCCTTCCTTTCCTTGAACGTCATCCGGTTTTTGTCGGATGATTTCGGCTTTGTTGCCGTCTTGCCTGACGTGGCCTGTTCCTGTGCGGCTTTCTGCAACCGGGTCTTTTCATCAGCTTCTGCTTTCCAGAGGCGGTAATCAGAATAATTTCCGGGAAAATCTTTCACAATCCCGTTCCCTTCAAGCACAAAAAGGTGGTCTACAATGTTGTCGAGGAAATAACGGTCGTGTGAAATGATTATGGCGCACCCTTTGAATTCCGCGAGATATTCTTCCAGAATGCCGAGTGTCACGATGTCGAGATCGTTTGTCGGTTCGTCGAGGATGAGAAAGTTTGGCGACTTCATCAGAACCGATGCCAGATGCAGGCGGCTGCGCTCGCCTCCGCTGAGTTTGGCAATGAATTTCTGCTGGTCGGCCGGTGAAAAGAGGAAATGCTGCAGAAACTGAGAAGGGGAGAACCGCTGGGTTCCGTCGTTAACAACAATATCCTCGGCTATTTCGGTTATCGCGTCAATCACTTTTTTCTCCGGATTGAAGCTGATGCCGTCCTGGCTGTAATACCCGAAACGCACGGTTTCGCCTATATCCCACGTCCCTTCTTCAGAGGACACAAGCCCCTGAAGCATTTTCACGAAAGTCGATTTGCCTACACCGTTGGAACCTATGATGCCGAGTTTCTCATAGCGTGAGAAAACATAGTTGAAATCGTTCAGAATAACCTTGTCGCCAAATCGTTTTGATATGTGCGACGCCTCAAAGATCTTCGAACCGATATAAGCCGATTTTACCGACAGGTCTACATTTCGTTCACGCAGATCGACTGCAGCACGCTTTTTCAGGTCATAGAACGCATCGATACGGAACTTGGCTTTTCCGGCCCTTGCCTGCGGCTGGCGGTTCATCCATTCCTGTTCCCTGCGGAGCGTGTTTTTTACTTTTGCGAGTTCGGCAGTCATGGCTTCGATACGCTCCTGACGCCGACGCAGATAATTGTTGTAGTTTCCTTCGTATGAGAAAATCTGCCCATGGTCAATCTCGATAATCCTGTCACACACGCGGTCAAGGAAATAACGGTCGTGTGTAACCATCAGAATCGCCATTTTCGATCGGGAAAGGAAACTTTCAAGCCATTCGATCGAGCTTATGTCAAGATGGTTTGTAGGTTCGTCAAGGATTATGAGTTCCGGATTCTCAAGTATGATCTTTGCCAGGGCAACCCTTTTTTTCTGGCCACCTGACAGCTGACTTACAGGCTGCGTGAGATTGGTGATTCCGAGCTGCGACAGCATCTGCTTCAGCCTTTCCTCATAGTCCCATGCCTGCGACATGTCCATAAGTTCGGTAGCGCGTGTCAGTTCAGCGATATCGTCAGAGGCGAGAGCTTTTTCATAGGCGGTTATCGCCTTGATGATGTCGCCGCTGTCGGCAATACATGTCTCAAGCACAGTCAGAGAGTTGTCGAGCTGCGGGGTCTGTTCAAGATAGCTTATTCTTAGATCGCTTCTGAAAGTCACACTGCCGCTGTCAACACCCTCCATTCCCGCAATGCAGCGCAGCAGGGTAGTTTTCCCCATGACGTTTTTTGCGATAAGGCCAATCTTGTCACCATCGTTGATTCCGAAGGTGACATCGGCAAACAGAATGCGGTCGCCGTAGCTTTTGGTCAGGTTCTCGACCTGAAGGAAACTTGCCATAAGCGGTTATTCTGCCATATGGTTCCACCCCTGCGCACGGATAGGCATCTCGGTGTCGTCGCGTGTCACCAGACAGCATCCAAGTTCCGGTTTCGTGATATTTCCGATAACGTTTATTCCGGGCAGTTTCGTTATCTCGTCGTGCATGTGAAGCGGCACGGTAAACAGCAACTCGTAATCCTCACCGCCATTCATCGCAGCGGTGACAAGATTCATGTTGAGCTCTTCGGCCATCAGCGCGGTCTGGTAGTCGATAGGTATGCGGTCTTCGTACACTCTGCATCCAACTCCCGACGCCTTGCATATGTGTAGCAGCTCTGATGAAAGGCCGTCGGAGATATCCATCATGGAGGTGGGCACGATTCCGGCTTTCTCAAGTGCCTCAATCACATCTCTTCTCGCTTCAGGCTTTAGCTGGCGTTCGATAAGATATTCCTTGCCATGGAACTGAGGCTGGAAATCTTTCTGTCCGGCCGATGCCACTTTCTCGCGCTCAAGCAGCTGCAGACCCATATACGCGGCTCCGAGATCGCCCGAAACGCAAATCAGGTCGGTAGGTTTGGCTCCGGAACGATAGGCGATACGGTCAGCCGGGGCATCTCCGATACATGTTATGGAGATTACAAGCCCTGACCGGGAAGATGTTGTGTCACCTCCCACCAGATCGACCCCGTATATCTCACAGGCAAGTCTGATGCCGCTGTAAAGCGCTTCGATATGTTCTACCGTAAAACGTTTTGATATAGCCAGCGAGACAGTTATCTGGCGCGGATGGCCGTTCATGGCATATATGTCAGAGAAATTCACCACAGCGGCCTTGTATCCGAGATGTTTCAGGGGCACATAAGTCAGATCAAAATGAATACCCTCTGCAAGCAAGTCGGTTGAGACCAGCACATCGGTATCTCTGTAACGCATAACGGCACAATCGTCTCCCACACCTTTGAGCGATGATGTGTTTACCAGTTTTATGTCATTGGTAAGCCGGTCAATGAGACCGAATTCGCCCAATGAGGATATTTCGGTTTGTTTTTCGTCCATAATCATTTAACGTATGCAGCCAGACACACGGCATAGACACCCCGAAGGGTGCCTGCCGTGGCTGCTTGGATCTTGAAATCAGAAGTTTTCCGTCTCTATGGCTCAGAGACGTTCTATCAGAGTTTTCACAAGTTCTTTTGTGACTGGCTCTGCGGTTTTGGCGGCCATCTGTACCTCTTCGTGCGAAGGCACTTCGGTGACATCCTTTCCTCCGAGATCGGTGATGACCGACAGTCCGAATACTTCCATTCCGCCATGACGTGCAACGATGACTTCGGGCACTGTCGACATGCCTACCGCATCGCCACCGATTACGCGGAAGTATTCATATTCTGCTGGGGTTTCAAATGTGGGGCCTGTGGTTCCTACATAAACCCCGTGCATCAGTCGGATGTTTTTCTCTCGGCCAATTTCATCGGCCAGCGATACCAGACGGTGGCTGTATGCTTCTGTCATGGCAGGGAAACGGTCGCCCAGTTCCTTGTAGTTTTTCCCTCTGAGCGGATTTTCGGGGAACAGGTTTATATGGTCGGTGATGATCATTACATCTCCCACCTGGAATTCCTTGTTCATGCCACCTGCGGCATTAGATACGACGAGGATTTCCACACCAAGGGCTTTCATGACACGCACGGGGAATGTCACGGTTTTCATGTCATAGCCTTCGTAATAATGGAACCTGCCCTGCATAGCCATCACGCGTTTGCCGGCCAGATCACCGAAAATAAAGTTCCCGCTGTGACCTTCTACGGTTGAGACAGGGAAGTTGGGTATCTCGGAATATGGAATAACCGTTTTGTTTTCGATCATATCGGCCAGAGGGCCAAGACCGGTTCCGAGGATTATCGCCACTTTGGGCATATCGGCTACTTTCGACCGCAGGAAGTCGGCGGTTTGATTTATCTTTTCTAACATATTGCTTTAGTTGTATATTGGTTTTGATTTAACGTTATTCCCGGCTGAATTGTTTGTGCTGTGCAATGCCTCTGTGTGCCATTTCTGTTGATGGCGGATTCACCATGCAACCTGATTACTTGATGGCATTGAGCAGCGATTTTTGGATTTCTATGTCAAACGAGTCTGAGTTAAGCGGGTCGAAATGCACTTCGATCGGCTGGTAGAAAATGTTTTTTTTCAGCTCGTGAGGGAAGTAGGGATTGTTGCTGAGCCTCACGGCATCTTTTTCAGTCGTTATGATATACTTCCGGTCGCCGTCAAGCTCGTTGAAACGCTGAAGTATGCTGTCGAGATCTTTCCTTGAGAAATTGTGGTGGTCAGGGTAGTGCTTTACCTTCACTTTGGCCCGGAATGCTTTCAGATGCCGTATAAGAGGCTTCGGATTAGCTATTCCGGAAAGCACCATTACCGTGTCTTTTTCAGTCAGCCAGTTCAGGCAGAGTGTGTCTGACTGGCTGTCAGGAAATACCGGTTTTAGCGGTGTATATCTGTATCGTGAGAAAAACAGTTTCTGGAACGGGAATAACCGCAGGTTGTTTTTGAATATGCGATATTCTATCCCTTTCAGCTGTTCGGGGCATTTTGTCACTATGACCATATCGGCGCGGTAGATCGCCTTGACCGGTTCACGTAAACGTCCGAGTGGCAGCAGTTTGTCGTAGAAAACCGGATTGTTGAATTCGGTCAGGACAATGGCGATGGTCGGTTTCACATATCTGTGCTGGAAAGCATCGTCAAGAATGACAAGATTGATTTTCGGATCAAGACGCAGCATCTCGTCGATTCCGGCACACCGGTCTTCACATACAGCCACTGTTATATCCTCACCATATTTCTGGTAGATCTGATACGGCTCATCGCCGATGTCAAGCGGGGTAGACCTGCGTGTAGCGAGCACGAAGCCTTTTGTCTGGCGCTTATAACCCCTGCTGAGCATACCTATGCGATATTTGTACCGCAACAGGTCGATGATGTATTCAGTGTGAGGGGTCTTGCCGGTGCCTCCTACGCCGATGTTGCCTACAACTACCACCGGAACCGGAAATTCCCGCTGTTTCAGAATATGCCATTTGAACATCAAATTCCTTACTCCCACTCCGAAACCATAGAGTTTCGATAGCGGCAGCAGCATGAGGTTTGTTATGAACTTATTCTTTGGCACCTGGTGTTGACGGGGGTATTATATTGTTCAGTTGATATAAATCTGTTCCATACGCGCCTGAACGGGGTCTGTGTCTTTAATTGTCTGGATATGTCTGTAAACAGGATAATACACACCCAGCTCATCTTTCAGCGCCTTGGCTTTCATCTGAGAGTTAAGCTCAAGAATCATGTCAAAGAACGAGAGATTGGGATCGGGGTATGAAACAATCTGGTATTTCTTATACCCGTTTTCATCGGCAAGATCGTCGATAGCTTCTGCAAGTGAGCCAAGTTCATCTACAAGGCCGATTTTTTTCGCGGTCAAACCGTCCCATACACGTCCTTCGGCAATGGCTTTTATAGAATCCTGCGAGACCTTGCGACCGTCAGCACAACGCTTTGTAAACAGATCATACCCGCGGTTGATCTCAGCTTGCAGGCGGTTGCGCATGTATGGAGTCAAGGGTTCAAACATGTTGGGTTGAGCACCGTTTGCATTAGTAGTTACAAAATCGAAATTTACACCGATCTTGTCGTTTGCCAGCTCTTTAACACACGGAATCATTCCGAAAATGCCTATCGAACCGGTGAGTGTCAGCGGCTCGGCGTAAATCTTGTCGGCACCGCATGAGATGTAATAGCCGCCAGATGCAGCATAGTCGCCCATCGACACATAGAACGGCTTGTCTTTGCTTTTGAACACTTCGAGGGCATGCCAGATCTGCTCGGATGCGAATGCCGAACCTCCGCCTGAATTTACACGAAGCACAAGCGCGTCGATGTCATCGTCCTCGGCGAGCTTAATGATGTCGGGCACAACTCTGTCAGATGCGATGCCGTCTTTTGCGCTTTCAGTTATATCGCCGCTGGCATAATATACCGCTATTTTTTTCTTCTGTGATTTAGAGTGCAGCAGCTCTACTCCTGATTCAAGATATGAACTTACACTGACCAGACGTGGATTCTGGTCTTTTTTTGTGATGCTGCACAACTCTTTGAGATAGTTGTTCATCTCATTGCCATATTTGAGGCCATCGATGATTTTCAGGGCCTCAAGGTCTGTGGCCGGAGTCAATACCAGAGCGCTGTCGGCAAGCATGTTGAGCGAGTCTGTCGGAATGTCGCGCGACACGGCAATCTCTTCGGCCATATAATTCCACATGTTGTCAAGATATGAACGGGTCTGAAGTCGGTTTGCCTCACTCATCCCGGTAAGGATGTATGGCTCCACGGCGCTTTTGAATGTGCCGACTTTGATTACCTGTATCTCTACGCCTGCTTTATCAAGGAAATTCTTGAAGAAAGGAATTCCGGTTGCCAGGCCTTTGAGTTCCACACCTCCAACGGGGTTGAGATAGATCTCATCAGATGCGGAAGCTATGTAATAGTCTCCCTGACTGTATGTGTCGCTGTATGAAATAACCCATTTGCCGCTGTCTTTGAACTTGACAACTGCATCGCGGATAGCCTTACGGGTAGCGATTCCGGCCGAAGCTCCGTCGCACTTGAGATATATGCCAAGGATGTTGTCATCGTCGGCAGCGGCTTCTATGGCATCAAGAATGTCGGCAAGCGAGGCCGGCTGAGGAGTGTCGTTTATTATGTCGTAGAAATCGGGTGTTGTCGTACGCTCTTCTATAG
>CAMWTV010000071.1 GCA_947177215.1 uncultured Muribaculaceae bacterium | reverse complement strand
CCACAATTCCGGTAGTGCTTGCCGAAGGGCAGAGCAACAAGGAGATTCCGGGGACATTGAAATCGGGTGTGGAGGTCAGACTGACTGCTGTGTCGATGGGAAATCCCCACGGAGTGATGTTTGTCGATGATCTCAGCCAGACTGATGTGCATGGCGTGGGGGCAGAGCTTGAGCGTCACCCGATATGGCCTGACCGCAGCAACATCGAGTTCGCCGAGGTGAAATCGGCCGATGAGGTGGTTATGCGTGTATGGGAGCGCGGCAGCGGGGAGACGATGGCCTGCGGCACCGGCGCTTGCGCCACCGCGGTGGCGGCGGCTCTGACAGGACGCACCGGGAGAGCTGTGACAGTGAGACTGCTTGGCGGTGATCTGAAAATAGAGTGGGACGAGAAAACCAACCATGTTTTCATGAGCGGGCCGGCGTCAACGGTTTTTTTGGGGGAAGTGATTCTTGATAAGTAAATAACAATACATTCCGTAAGGAAAACGATGTTTAAGATAAACGATAATTTCTGCAAGCTCGCCGAAAGTTACCTTTTCTCGGAGGTGGCACGGCGCATCAATGCTTTCAAGGCGGCCAATCCCCAGGCCGACATAATCAGAATGGGGATCGGCGATGTTACCCGCCCGCTTTGTCAGGCAGCGATCGAGGCCATGCACAGAGCGGTTGACGATGAGGCGTCGTCGGAAACATTCCACGGTTATGGCCCGGAACAGGGATATCCTTTTCTGCGCGATGCCATTGCCGAGCATGATTACCTCGCCCGTGGAATCGAGATCTCTCCTGAAGAGATTTTCGTAAGCGACGGAGCGAAAAGCGACACCGGAAATATCGGCGATATCCTTGCCGTAGGCAACCGTGTGGCCGTTACCGACCCTGTTTATCCGGTTTATGTGGATACGAATGTGATGGGTGGCCGCGCAGGCGATTTCGGCGCTGACGGCTGCTGGAGCAATATATTATATCTGCCTGTAACGGCGGAAAACGGGTTCGTGCCGTCGCTGCCTGAAGAGGTTGCCGATGTGATATATCTTTGTTACCCCAACAATCCGACAGGCACCACGCTTACGCGCGAACAGCTTAAGGTATGGGTGGATTATGCGCGTCGCAACGGCTCTCTGATTCTGTTTGATTCGGCCTATGAGTCGTTTATCAGGTCGGAGGATGTGCCTCACAGCATCTATGAGATTCCCGGTGCGCGTGAAGTGGCCATAGAGTTCAGAAGTTTCTCGAAAACGGCAGGCTTCACCGGTGTAAGGTGTGGATATACAGTTGTGCCCAAGGAGCTGAAAGCCCGTGATGCCGATGGCAACGAGGTTTCTGTAAACCACCTGTGGCTGCGGCGTCAGTGCACTAAATTCAACGGAGCCTCTTATGTGGCCCAGCGCGGGGCTGCGGCGATCTATATCCCAGAAGGCAAGCGTCAGACCCGCGAGGCCGTCGACTATTATCTGCGTAACGCCGCGCTTCTGCGCAAGGGGCTGCTTGAAGCAGGCCTTGAAGTGTTCGGCGGCACAGATGCCCCTTATGTATGGATCAAAACGCCGGGCAACATCGACTCCTGGAAGTTCTTCGATATGCTTCTGGAGAGGTGTCATGTAGCCGGCACACCCGGCTCCGGCTTCGGCCCTGCCGGCGAGGGCTACATAAGGCTTACGGCCTTCAACACTTACGAAAACACGGCAGAAGCGGTCAGACGTATCGCGGAGGCCGACTTCGGTTGACTCACAGGGCTTCGGCAGCGGTAACGCGGCCGGAGCCTTTATCGTTAGTAATTTCAATAGGGAACCATATCAGTGGCGCGGAGCTTAAGGCCTGACGCCGCAAAACAGTTTCATTCAACTCATTTATTATGTCTTTACTTAGATTCAAAGCTGTAAAGGAAGCTTCTGACAGAAAGGCGGCTCCGGTAGAAATTCCTGCCGAGCGTCCAGAGAGGTATTATGCTGAAAAAGTGTTCAACCGCGAGAAGATGTTCGAGTATCTTCCGAAGAAAACCTATGACCAGCTTACCTATGCAATTGACAACAAACAGCCTATTTCACGCGAGCTTGCCGACAGCGTTGCCGACGGCATGAAGCGTTGGGCCATTGACAATGGTGTGCGCCATTACACCCACTGGTTTCATCCTCTCACCGGTGGCACGGCTGAGAAGCACGATGCGTTTATCGAGCATGACGGCAAAGGTGGTGTTGTCGAGGAGTTCAGCGGGAAACTGCTTGTGCAGCAGGAACCTGATGCTTCGAGTTTCCCCAACGGCGGAATCCGTAACACTTTCGAGGCCCGCGGATATTCTGCCTGGGACATTTCATCGCCTGTGTTCATTGTCAACGAAACACTCTGTATCCCCACCATATTCATTTCCTACACCGGAGAGTCGCTTGACTTCAAGACCCCTCTTCTGCGTGCTTTGAATGCTGTTGACGAGGCTGCCACCGAGGTGGCGCGTTTCTTTGACAAAGAGGTGCGTCATGTGCATTCATATCTCGGATGGGAGCAGGAATATTTTCTGGTTGACGAGGCATTGTATGCCGCCCGTCCCGACCTGGTGATGACCGGACGTACGCTCATGGGGCATGAAAGCGCCAAGAACCAGCAGCTTGAAGACCATTATTTCGGCGCCATACCGTCGCGTGTGGCCGCTTTTATGCTTGATCTTGAAATCGAATGCCACCGTCTGGGCATTCCCGCCCATACCCGACATAACGAGGTTGCTCCCAACCAGTTCGAGCTGGCGCCGATTTTTGAGGAGACAAACCTTGCGAATGACCACAACCTGCTGCTTATGTCGCTGATGGCTGAGGTTGCCAAACGCCATAATTTCAGGGTTCTTCTTCATGAGAAGCCATTTGCGGGCATAAACGGTTCGGGAAAACATAACAACTGGAGCCTTGGAACCGATACGGGTACTCTGCTCTTCTCTCCCGGAAAAACTCCGCGCGAGAATCTGCGCTTCATGACATTTGTAGCCATTGTCATGGCTGCCGTGCACCGTCACAACGCTTTGCTTAAGGCTTCGATCTCGTCGGCCACCAATGCCCACCGTCTTGGTGCCAACGAGGCTCCCCCCGCAATCATCTCGATTTTCACCGGCAAGCAGATAGCCGACATAATCACGCGTCTTGAAAACAGCACTGAAGACGAGCTTATAACCCTCGGAGGGAAAGAGGGGATTGACATGGGTGTGGCGCAGATTCCCGAAATCATGCTCGATAACACCGACCGTAACCGCACTTCCCCCTTCGCCTTTACCGGAAACCGTTTCGAGTTCCGTGCCGTAGGATCTTCGGCCAACTGCGCTTCGGCAATGATAGCGCTGAACGCTGCCGTGGCAGAGCAACTGCGTGAATTCAAGAAGAATGTCGATGCCCGTGTTGAGCGCGAGGAGTCGCTCTATCATGCTATTCTTGAGGAAGTCAAGAAGTTGATAACCAAATCGAAAGCGATTCATTTCGACGGAAACGGCTATAGCGACGACTGGAAAGCCGAGGCTGAGAGGCGCGGTCTTGACTGCGAGACCTCTGTTCCGAAAATTTTCGATGCCTATCTGCGTCCGGAGTCGGTCAAAATGTTTGGCGAGACAGGCGTGTTCTCCGAGCTTGAGCTGAAAGCCCGCAATGAGGTGAAGTGGGAGACATACACTAAAAAAATCCAGATCGAGGCCCGTGTGCTGGGCGATCTTGCCATAAACCACATCGTGCCGGTGGCCACACGTTACCAGTCGATTCTGGTCGACAATATGGTCAAGCTCAAGACCCTTTTCCCGGTTGCCAAAGGAAATGCCCTCACTGCGGCCGATCTCAGCACGATAGAACGCATGTCGGAGCATATGGCTGTGATCAAGGAGGAGACCGAGCGGATGATCAACGCCCGCAAAAAGGCCAATGCCATAGAGTCGGAGCGGGAGAAAGCTATCGCATACCACGACAATGTTGTGCCTGCCATGGAGCGCATACGCTATCATATCGACAAGCTTGAGCTAATGGTCGACAATGAGATGTGGCCTCTCCCCAAATATCGTGAAATGCTCTTTATCCGCTGATAGTAAACCGCAACAGAAATCAGGGCGTGCGTTCGTGGCACGCCCTGTATTGATTTATTTATGGAACAACTCAAACATGAGTGCGGCGTGGCCATGATACGCCTGCGCAAGCCGATCGAATATTATCGGGAGAAATATGGCACATACGCCTATGCCCTCAACAAGCTCTATCTTCTGATGGAGAAGCAGCACAACCGCGGGCAGGAGGGGGCCGGAGTAGGGGTCATAAAGCTGCATTCCGAACCGGGCAATGAGTATGTGTTTCGTGAGCGGGCGCTCGGCTCAGGAGCCATAACAGAGATTTTCTCCAATATAATGCCGAAGTTCGAGCACGACAATACCGATCAGCTTCCCGCGGCCGAGGTCGAGGCTCTTTCACCGTTTGTCGGTGAGATCTATATGGGCCATCTGCGTTACTCGACCACCGGGAAATCGGGCATATCGTATGTGCATCCGTTTCTGAGACGCAATAACTGGCGCTCGCGCAACCTGATGATGTGTGGCAATTTCAACATGACCAATGTTGACGAAGTGTTTCGGGCGATTGTGGCCAAAGGGCAGCATCCGCGCATTTACAGCGATACCATCGTGCTTCTCGAGCAGCTCGGATATATGCTCGACAAGGAGAATCACCGGCTTTACCGTGAGTTCCGCGACAGTCTTGAGGAGCCGGAACTCGGAGTAGCCATAGAGAACAATCTCGACATAAGGCGTGTGTTGCGTAACGCTTCGCCCGACTGGGACGGCGGTTTCGTTATCTGCGGGGCGACCGGTTCGGGCGACATGTTCGCGCTACGCGACCGCAACGGCATCCGCCCGGCGTTCTATTACATCGACGATGAGGTGGTTGTTGTCGCATCCGAGCGTCCGGTGATCCAGACGGTGTTCAACGTGCGCAGGGCGGAAGTCTGTGAACTGACACCCGGCAGCGCGCTCATCGTAACTAAAAACGGCGATGTCAGCGTTACCGATGTTTTGGGCGAAGGCGAGAACCGGCGGTGCTCGTTCGAGCGGATCTATTTCTCGCGCGGAAGCGATGCCGATATCTATCGTGAGCGGAAAGCGCTCGGACGAGCGCTTGTGCCCGATGTGTTGCGCGCCCTTGACGGCGACATAGACCATGCGGTGCTGTCGTTTATTCCCAACACAGCCGAGGTGGCGTTTATAGGGCTTGTAGAAGGCTTTGAAGAGCATCTCAACCGCATGAAAACAGCCGGAATCCTTGCCCTGAACGAAACAGGAAACCTATCGGAGGAAGCTGTGCAACGCATTCTCAACCATAGACTGCGTGTTGAGAAGGTGGCCATAAAAGATATAAAGCTCCGCACATTCATAGCCGAGGGAGCCTCGCGCAACGATCTGGCCGCACATGTCTATGATGTTACCTATGGCTGCATTGCCGATGGAGTTGACTCGGTGGTGGCCATTGACGATTCGATTGTGCGCGGCACAACACTGAAGCAGTCTATTATCGGCATGCTTGACCGCCTGCGGCCGAAACGCATCGTAATAGTGTCATCGTCGCCACAAGTGCGTTATCCCGATTATTACGGCATCGACATGTCGCGAATGAGCGAGTTCATAGCTTTCCGTGCAGCAATAGCTCTTATTCATGACCGTGGGATGGACTGGCTGATCGATGAGGTTTATCAGTCGTGTCTGCAACAGGCAAAGCTTCCGGCGTCGGAACAGATAAATGCCGTCAAGGCCATTTACGCGCCATTCACCGACGAGGAGATCTCGGCCAAGATGGCCGAGATGCTGACTCCCCCCGGCACAGGCGCCGAGGTCAGGATAGTCTATCAGACTCTCGAAGGGCTTCACAATGCAGTGCCCGACTGTCCGGGCGACTGGTATTTTTCAGGCGATTATCCCACCCCCGGCGGCAACCGCCTTGCCAATCTGTCGTTTATCAACTATTATGAGGGCGACCCTGACAAACGGTCGGTATAGGCTTGTCTCTTGAACACATAGAAATGGCCTTCCGGAATGCCGGAAGGCCATTTCTATGTGTTGCTTTATAGGCTGTGGTTAATAGTTCCACTGGCATGCCACCATCGACAGTGAGTTGTCGCCTACGGTGCGCAGGTCGGTGATCATGTTGTAGCGGCAGTTGATGTAGGTCAGTGCCTGGTCGAATGAAACATCGAGCATTGTGAGCTGGTTGTTGTTGCAGAGCAGACGCTGCAGGAATGTCTGGTTGCTCAGAGTCAGGTTGGTGAGGTCGTTGTAAGAGCAGTCTACGAAAAGAAGCTGCGGGCATCCTTCAACCGAGAGCGACGTAAGGTTGTTGTAGGAGCAAACCAGATCGAGCAGTGATTTGCAGTCGCGCATTGCCAGGCTCACCATGTTGTTGTCAGAGCAGATGAAGGTGCTGAGTGAGGGGAGTCCGCTGACAATGAGGTTGGCAATCTCGTTGTCGTCGACATTGAGGTTCTGCAGCCCTTCTACACCTACCAGGGTCAGCCCTGTGAGCTTGTTGTAACCGCAATACAGGTTTTTGAGAGCCGTGCAGTATTCAACTTTGAGCGATTCCAGATGGTTGCCCTGACAGTTAAGCGTCTTAAGGCTGGTTGAGTTGGCCACATCGAGCGCTACCAGATAGTTGTTGCTGATGTTGACGGTCTGGATGACCGGAGTGCCGGTGAGGTTGAATTCCGTTATCCGGTTTTTGTAGATATTCAGGGTCTGCAGGGCCGTATTGCCTGCGAGGCTTACGCCTGAAAGTTTGTTGCGTTGGGCGTCGATGCGCGTTACTGCTGCATCGCCTTCAACGTTAAGAGCGGTAAGAGCGTTTCTTGAAACATTAAGCTTTGTAAGGGCGGTGAATCCTGAGAGATTGAGTTCGCCGGCAAGATGTTTGTCGCCCCATTCAATCGCGGTCACATGTCCGTTAGATACGGTTACACCTTCCCAGCTTGCCGGATTCTTGAGGTCAGTGATTTTAAGAGCCTCTGCGTTTGTGGCAGCTTTTTCCGCGGGCTGAGAAAGGAAGGCCTGAAGCTGACGAAGTTCATTCTTGTCGAATTTCTGTGCCGATGCGCTCATGCATCCTACCATGAGGGCAATCAAAAAAAGAGACTTTTTCATATAAATAGTTGTTTAGTGTTTTAGTTCAGTATTTTTTCGGCTTAATGATGTAGATACTTGCCAAACAGACTTTTCGGATTTTCTTTTCAGGGAGCACTTACTTCATTAGCGGTTTCATTTTTAAAACACTCACTGCATGCAAAAGGTTGTTGGAATGCGTAAAATATTTTAAGATTGCCATATAAAAAAAAACGGGCCGGTCATCGCTTCGATTTGCGGTGACCGGCCCGGGGGTTATAGCCGTGCTATATGTTGAATCTTGACGGTTGGCTGTCAGCTCACCGGTTTTTCATTTCCTCAAGTTCGATACACGCCAGCTCCCATACCGACATGGCGTTTTCGAGATCGCGTGTGGTGGATTGATGCAGTGTGAAAATTTCAGTATCGGTCTCTCCTCCGGCAATCCGGGCCTCGATATCGGCAACAGCTTTTTCAAGTTCCGCTATCCTTGCCTCAGCTTCATCAACTTTTTTCGAGCATCTGCGCAACATTTTGTCGCGCTCACGCTGTTCGGCATATGTGAGTTTTCTCTGTGTCGCTGCATTGTCGCTGTCAGAGTCTGATGTGTTGTTTTTGGTGTCTTTGGTCTTGTCGGTCTGCGAGGCTGTGTCTTTTCCCGAGCCAGCCGACTGCGACAGTTCAAGCTCTCTCAGAGATGATATTTTTTTCTTTTCAAGAAACTCGTATATGCCTCCGAGACATTCGCGCACTTTGCCTCCGCCGAATTCATAGACCTTCTCGACCAGACCGTCGAGAAACTCACGGTCGTGGCTCACTACAATCACCGTGCCGTCGAAATCCTTGATCGCCTGTTTGAGAATATCTTTGGTTTTCATGTCAAGGTGGTTGGTAGGCTCGTCGAGTATCAGCAGATTCACCGGCTGAAGCAGGAGCCGTATCATTGCCAGACGGGTTTTCTCTCCGCCCGAAAGCACACTTACCTTTTTGTCGGAAGCTTCTCCGCCAAACATGAACGCTCCAAGAATATCGCGTATTTTGGTGCGTATATCACCGACCGCAACATGGTCGATGGTGTCGAACACCGTCAGCGAGCCGTCAAGCAGCTGTGCCTGATTCTGCGCGAAATATCCTATCTGCACGTTATGACCTATTTTCAGCGATCCGGTAAAGGGGATCTCTCCCATTATGCACTTCACAAGCGTTGATTTGCCTTCGCCGTTTTTGCCGACAAACGCAACTTTCTCTCCGCGTCGTATTGTGAATGTGGCGTTGTCAAACACCTGGTGGCTGCCGTAGGCTTTCCCTACATTGTCGGCTATTATAGGGAAGTCGCCAGAGCGGGGAGCAGGCGGAAAACGCAGGCTCAGGTGTGAGGTGTCAACCTCGTCGATCTCTATGCGCTCTATTTTCGCCAGCTGTTTCATGCGGCTCTGAACCTGCACGGCTTTTGTAGCCTTGTAGCGGAAACGCTCTATGAATGCTTCGGTGTCGGCAATCTCTTTCTGCTGGTTTTGCCATGCACGGGTCTGCTGCTCGATGCGCTCTTTGCGAAGCTCTACGAATTTCGAGTAGTTCACCGAATAATCATAGATCTTTCCGCATGAAATTTCGATGGTGCGGTTTGTAACATTGTCGATGAACGCTCTGTCGTGGCTCACAAGCACAACCGCCTTGGCCTTCGATGTCAGAAACTGTTCGAGCCACTGTATCGACTCGATGTCGAGATGGTTGGTAGGCTCGTCGAGCAGCAACACGTCGGGATGCTGCAACAGGAGTTTCGCGAGCTCGACTCGCATTCTCCATCCTCCTGAGAACTCTGATGTAGGGCGGTTGAAATCGTCGCGCACGAATCCGAGTCCGAGCAGAGTCTTTTCCATCTCAGCCTCATGATTCTCGCTCTGTTCCATAGCCAGTCTCTCGGTGAGCGTTGTCACCGAGTCGATCAGTCGCTGGTATTCGGCCGATTCGTAGTCGGTGCGCTCGGCAAGCTGGGCGTTCATCTCGTCAAGATGACGCTGCATGCTGTCGATGCCGGAAAACGCTTTTCTCACCTCTTGCAAAAGGGTTGTCTCGTCGGCCAGTTTCATCTGCTGCGGCAGATAGCCGATGGTGGTGTCAGACGGCACAGACACACTTCCCGAAGTCGGATTCTGCAATCCGGCTATTATTTTCAGCATTGTCGATTTGCCTGCGCCGTTCTTGCCGACAAGGGCAATCCTGTCGCGCCGGTTTATAACATAGCAGATGTTGTCAAAGAGCGATTTGGCGCTGAATTCTACTGATAGATTTTGTATAGAGATCACTGTGATAATGTTGATGTTGTCAGGCGGATACTGGTGTTGTTTTTACCGTTTGACAGACAACGCCGTTATCCGCTACGGCGCCTGTTTCGGTGAATTACAAGACGGCGCGATTCTGTGATGACGATATCCATAGGAATATCATGCGGGTCGGCCGGAATATCTTCGTCAATCAGCTGGAAGTCATATCCCACGCCTATGACAGTTGCCTTTACGCTTTGCAGCAGACGGTCGTAATATCCCTTGCCGCGCCCCACGCGGTTACCCATACGGTCGTAGGCCACTCCGGGCACGATTATCAGTTCCATCTCTTTGGCTGCGGCGCAGTCATCGCCCTGAGGTTCTTCGATATGGAACGACCCCAGCGCCATACGGCTCCGCTCGAAAGGCAGAATATCGAGATTTACCCCGTTTACGCGCGGCAGGAAAATTTTTTTTCGCGAAGCCCATCGGTCAAGAAACTCATGTGTGGAAAGCTCGTCGGGGAG
>CAMWTV010000070.1 GCA_947177215.1 uncultured Muribaculaceae bacterium | reverse complement strand
CAATCTGCCCACCCACGGCAGCGAGGGCGGCCACGCATTCCGCGATGTGGAGCTTGAAAACGAGCTGAAAAAAGCATCGGAGGAGATAGGCCTCGGCGCACAGTTTGGCGGTAAATATTTTGCCCACGACATAAGAGTTATCCGTCTGCCCCGCCACGGCGCATCGTGCCCCATCGGCATGGGCGTGAGCTGCTCGGCCGACCGCAATGTGAAGGCCAAGATCAACAAAGAGGGACTGTGGATCGAGAAACTCGATGCCAATCCCGGCGAACTGATTCCGGAGGAACTGCGCAACGCAGGCGAAGGCGACGCTGTGAAGATCGACCTCAACCGCCCCATGAGCGAGGTGCTTGCCGAACTCGACAAATTCCCCGTGGCAACACGTCTGAGCCTGAACGGCACAATCATCGTAGGCCGCGACATTGCGCATGCCAAGATCAAGGAGCGCCTTGACAGAGGTGAGGAGATGCCGCAGTATTTGAAAGACCACCCCATCTACTATGCCGGCCCGGCCAAGACCCCCGAAGGTATGGCGTCGGGATCGTTCGGCCCCACGACCGCAGGACGTATGGATCCGTATGTAGACCAGTTCCAGAAAGCCGGCGGCTCGATGATAATGATTGCCAAAGGGAACCGCAGCCAGCAGGTTACAGACGCCTGCAAAAACAACGGCGGTTTCTATCTCGGCTCTATCGGAGGCCCTGCCGCCATACTTGCCCAGAACTCGATCAAGAAGGTTGAGCTGCTCGAATATCCCGAACTCGGCATGGAGGCCATCTGGAAAATCGAGGTCGAGAATTTCCCGGCATTCATCCTTGTCGACAACAAGGGTAACGACTTCTTCAAAGAGATACAGAACAAGTGCAACGCCTGCGGACTGAAATAAACCGCACCGCGTAAGAACAGAACATAATAACTAACAGCATAATGGCACATAAAGCATTATTAATGATTCTCGACGGATGGGGAATAGGCAATCACTCTAAGAGCGATGCCATCTATTCAGCCCATCCCGAATACTGGAAATATCTTATCGAAACATATCCCCACTCAGAGCTGCAGGCTTCGGGCGAGAACGTAGGTCTTCCCGACGGGCAGATGGGCAACTCAGAGGTAGGCCATCTCAACATCGGCGCCGGCCGCGTTGTCTATCAGGATCTGGTGAAGATCAACAAGGCGATAGCCGACCGCTCGATTCTGAACAATCCCGAGGTTAAAAACGCCTATTCCTATTGCAAGGAGAACGGCAAGTCGCTCCACCTGATGGGTCTGACCTCGACCGGCGGCGTACACTCGTCGTTCGAGCATATCGAGGCTCTCTGCGACATAGCCAAAGAGTATGGTCTGGAAAATGTGTATCTTCACTGCTTCATGGACGGCCGTGACACCGACCCCCACAGCGGCAAAGGTTTCATTGAGCGTCTGACCGCCCACTGCGAGAAGAGCGCCGGAACCATAGCATCGATCATAGGCCGCTATTACGCCATGGACCGCGACAAACGCTGGGACCGCGTGAAAGTTGCTTACGACCTGCTTGTGAAGGGCGAGGGAAAACAGGCCACCGATATGGTCAAGGCGATGCAGGAAAGCTATGACGAGGATGTGACCGACGAGTTTATCAAACCGATCAACAACTCGACTGTAGACGGCACCATCAAGCCGGGCGACGCTGTTATCTTCTTCAACTACCGCAACGACCGCGCGAAGGAGCTGACCGTGGTGCTGACACAGCACGACATGCCCGAAGAGGGGATGACAACCATTCCGGATCTGCAGTATTACTGCATGACTCCTTACGACGCATCGTTTACCGGAGTGCATATCCTCTTCCCGAAAGAGAATGTGCAAAACACCATCGGCGAATATCTCGCCAAAGAGAACAAACACCAGCTGCATATTGCCGAGACTGAAAAGTATGCCCATGTGACATTCTTCTTCAATGGCGGCCGCGAGGCAGCTTTCGACGGGGAAGACCGCATTCTGGTTCCCTCGCCTAAGGTGGCCACCTATGACCTCAAGCCCGAGATGAGCGCCTATGAGGTTAAAGACAAGCTGGTTGAGGCTATCAAGAGCGAGAAGTACGATTTTATCGTTGTCAACTTCGCCAACGGCGATATGGTAGGCCACACCGGGGTTTATGAAGCTATCGAGAAGGCTGTGAAGGCTGTTGACGAATGCGTGCGCGACACGGTAGAGGCCGCAAAAGGGGCCGGCTACGAAACTATCATCATAGCCGACCACGGCAACGCCGACAACGCCGTGAACGCCGACGGCACACCCAACACAGCGCACTCGCTCAACCCGGTGCCCTGCGTGTATGTGACCGAAAATAAAAACGCTACGGTAGAGAACGGTATTCTGGCCGATGTGGCACCCACGATTCTCCACATCATGGGTCTTCCCCAGCCGGCCGAGATGACCGGACACAATCTGGTGAAGCCCTGACCGGCTGTCCCATTCTGAATACATCCTCACCATGAGGATACTAAACAAGGCCATGTGTCAAGATATGATTTCTGACACATGGCCTTGATTATCAGTTAATTATATATTCTTTGGGATGTGGCGGGGGGTCAGCTCTGCCTGAGCAGTTTCACCATCTCGATCAGGGCAACAGTCGAGGCCCTGTCGATAACCCTCTGTCGGTCGCCGGGAAAGCGGAATGTTGCGGAACGGGTTGCCTGGGGCGTGGAGAAAGCCATACACACGGTGCCTACGGGTTTGTCGGGAGTGGCGCCGCCGGGGCCTGCGATGCCTGAAGTGGAGATAGCACAGCCGGCCCCCAGGGCTTTTCTGACCCCTTCGGCCATCATGCGGGCCACAGGCTCGGAAACCGCTCCCAACCGCGACAGGGTTTCATTATCAACGCCGAGAACATTGTGTTTCACCTCATTTGAATAGCTCACAACCGAACCGCACAACACGTCTGAAATGCCGGGCAAGAGTGTGAGCCGGTGAACCACGTTGCCACCGGTGCAGCTTTCGGCGGTGGCGAAAGTGAGTCCACGGCGCCGAAGCTCGTCGGCAAGCACCTGCTCGGGAGTCAGATCGGCGGTGGCCAGCACCTTGTCGCCAAGCCAGTCTTGAAGCCATGAGACAGCGTTGTCAAGGTCGCGGTCAACCATGAGGCTGTCATCACCGATTCCGTCAAGCCTCAAGCGGATATAACCGGCCTGCGGAAGATAGGCGAGATGGAGATGCTCCGGCAGGGAACTCTCCCACTGCTCGAGATTTTCAGCGAGGTCGCTTTCGGTTATATCGGTAACCACAAGTGTGCGGTGTCCGATGGCGCTTCTCTGGCCGAAACGGCTGAGAAGCCTCGGCAGCACCTCGTTGCGGAAAGCATGGCGTGTCTCGAATGGAACACCCGGCATGGCCACAACCACTTTCCCCTCTTTCTCGAACCACATCACTGGCGCTGTTCCCAGCTCGTTGCGGATCACAGTGCAACTGTCGGGCACCATGGCCTGGCTCTCGGTCAGGGCATTCATGTTGAGCCCACGGCGCTGAAACACGCTTCTGACGTGTTCAAGCACGCCGCTGTCAAGAACCATGCCACCGCCGAAAATCTCACGGAGAGTCTCTTTGGTAATATCGTCTTTAGTAGGCCCGAGGCCTCCGGTCATAAGCACTATGTCGGCACTTTCCATCCCCCTCTCGACAGCACCTTTTATGGCCGAGGAATCATCGTGCACACTCTCGACATATTTTACAGTCCATCCGGCCGGAGCTATCATCCGGGCTATGTCGCCCGAATTGGTGTCGACAACCTGCCCTATCAGCAGCTCGTCGCCGATAACAACTATCGCAACTTCCATTTCTCAGACATTTACTCTGGCATAGGGGGCCAGATCATAACGGCAGAAATCGTTTTCAAGATATTTGAAATAACCGGCTATGGCCACCATTGCAGCATTGTCGGTTGTGAAAGCGCGCTCGGGGATGAACGCCTTGATGCCACGGCGCTCACAGAATTCAGCCACAGCCTGACGCACTCCGGAATTGGCCGATACGCCTCCGCCGATGGCCACTGTCCTGACTCCGGTCTGCTTCACGGCCTTGGCCAGCTTGTCGAGCAGGATCTCGATTATGGTGCGCTGAAGCGAGGCGGCCAGATGGGCCATGTTCTCCTCGACAAAATGAGGATTCTGTTTCAGCTCGTCGCGCAAGGTGTAGAGAAACGAGGTTTTAAGCCCGCTGAAACTGTAATTCAGGCCGGGAATGTGAGGCTTTGCGAACCGGAACCGCGTGGGGTCGCCCTCGGCGGCCAGACGGTCGATATGCGGCCCTCCGGGATAAGGAAGCCCCATGACTTTGGCGCACTTGTCGAAAGCTTCGCCGGCGGCGTCGTCGATGGTCTGGCCGAGAATCTCCATATCGTCGTAGTTTCTGACGAGAATCAACTGTGAGTTGCCGCCTGAGACCAACATGCAGAGAAAGGGATATTCAGGCACTTCATCGTCGGCCTGGCGCCGCACAAAGTGGCTGAGCACATGGCCGTGGAGATGGTTGACATCTACAATGGGAACCCTCAGGCCGAGCGACAGCCCTTTTGCAAACGAAGTTCCCACCAGAAGCGAGCCGAGCAGCCCCGGGCCACGGGTGAAAGCTATGGCCGACAGCTCCGACTTGTCGATTCCGGCACGCTTTATGGCGGCGTCGACCACCGGAACAATATTCTGCTGATGGGCCCTCGAGGCCAGCTCGGGAACCACACCGCCATATTCTTCATGCACCTTCTGCGAGGCGATGACATTTGACAGAAGCAACCCGTCGCGGATCACCGCAGCCGATGTGTCATCGCAGCTCGATTCAATGCCGAGCACTGTTATGTGTCTATCGCTCATAATCAACTGTTCAATAATTTTTTAATATGTATGTAACCTTCCCCGGCAAAACTTCCGGATCACCGGCACTGCATGCGCCGGTTTCGTTGTGCAAATTTACTAATTTCCGACGAAACCGTTCGGCCTGCGGCTCTTAAATTCCCCGCCGCCCTGGCCCGATCAATTGTCTGTGTCCGACTTTTTTATTAATTTTGGCCTCACAACCCGTCGACGGGGCTGCGCCTGACCGCCCGCACCCGCGACAAACCATATCCCCATGCAATCACATATAGTAATCATAGTAGCAGCCGGAAGCGGATCGCGCTACGGCTCGGATCTGCCGAAACAGTTCCATAATCTGTGTGGCCGCCCGGTTCTGGCCCACACGATCGACGCGTTCCGCTCGGCGCTGCCCGACGCCCGCATTCTTCTGGTGCTTTCCCCCGCCATGGTGCCCGTGTGGCGGCAGATGTGCGCCGACAACCTCATTGAATCGCCTGAGATTGTGTCAGGCGGCAAAACCCGATGGGAATCGGTGGGCAATGCCATACAGGCGCTCGGCGATGAAGCGGCATCGGCTATCGTGCTCGTTCATGACGGAGCGCGTCCGCTTGTGACCGCCGACGTTATAAAGCGGGCTGCGGCATGTGCCCGCAACACCGACGGCGCCATTCCGGCAATTCCCGTGACCGACTCGCTCAGACGTCTTGACAGCGACGAAGTGTCGTCGGAACCTGTTGACCGGTCGGTTTTCCGGGCCGTGCAGACTCCGCAGGCATTCTCTCTGTGGCGTCTGCGGGATGCCTACACCCTACCCTACGACAGCTCTTTCACCGATGACGCCTCTGTGCTGGCCGCGGCCGGATACTCAAACGTGGTGCTTGTGGAAGGCTCGCCTGAGAACATCAAGATAACCACTCCGGTCGACATGCTGCTGGCCGAAGCCATATTGCAGGCACGCCCGCAACAATAGGAAAGTGGCATACCCTGAACTGAAATATATAAAAGGGATAGGCCCTGCGCGCGCGAAACTTCTGGAGGAGGAGCTCGGAATAAGTTCGTGCGCCGACCTGTTGCGCCATTTTCCGTCGCACTACATCGACAGGTCGCGCACCTATCCGCTCAACTCCCTATCGGGCGAGATGCCGGCCGTTCAGGTGCGCGGACGCTTCCTGACTTTCACAACCCAGGGGGAGGGCGCGAAAATGCGCCTGGTGGGGCTGTTTACCGACGGAACCGCTACGATCGAGGTTGTGTGGTTTCGCCGCATCAAAGCCCTGAAAGAGCTTTATCACACCGGGAAAGAATATATACTGTTCGGAAAGCCGCAGGAGTTCAACCGCCGATGGAGCCTTGTGCATCCGGAGATAGATCCGCCCGACGCGCCCGGAGCGTCAGAAGGGCTGCGAGGGGTCTATCCGCTCACCGAGAAACTCCGCAACCGTGGTGTGTCGTCGCGAAACATTTTCACGTGGATCCAGAACGCGCTCAACACTATCGGCACCATTGCCGAGACTCTGCCTCAGGAAATCATCAGCGCCTATGGCTTCATAAGCGCGACAGAGGCCATGCGCGAGATCCACAACCCGGCCGACAATGCTTCGCTCCAGCGTGCCCGCGCCCGATTGAAATTCGAGGAGCTTTTCTATCTGCAGGTAAACATTCAGCGTTACAGCAACAGGCGCACCGAAGCCGCAAGGGGGGTGAGGTTTCCGCGCATCGGTCATTTCTTCAACAGCTTTTACTCGCAGGTGCTGCCGTTTCCGCTCACCGGAGCGCAGAAAAGGGTATTGCGCGAAATACGCGAGGATGTGGGGTCAGGGCGTCAGATGAACCGTCTGGTGCAGGGCGATGTAGGTTCGGGAAAAACCATTGTGGCGCTTATGAGCATGCTCATTGCCATCGACAACGGATGCCAGGCTTGCATGATGGCTCCCACCGAGATTCTCGCCACGCAGCATTACGAATCGCTCAGGGCACTCGCCGCGCCACTCGGCATCAATGTGAGGCTGCTGACCGGATCGACCCGTAAAAAAGAACGCGAAGAGATTCACGCGCAGCTTCTCGACGGCACCCTGCATATCACCATCGGGACTCACGCGCTGATCGAGGACAATGTGAGATTCCGCAACCTGGGGCTTGTGGTGATTGATGAACAGCACCGCTTCGGCGTGATGCAGCGGGCAAGGCTGTGGACTAAAAATGCCATCGCGCCCCATGTGCTTGTGATGACGGCCACACCGATTCCGCGCACACTCGCCATGACCGTTTACGGTGATCTGGATGTATCGGTAATCGACGAACTTCCGCCCGGACGCAAGCCTATAACCACCCTGCTGAGATTCGACGACCAGCGCATGCAGGTTTACCGCGCCATAGGCCGCGAGCTTGCCATAGGCCATCAGGTCTATATTGTCTATCCTCTGATTCAGGAAAACGAGAAGCTTGACCTGAAAAGCCTCGAGGAGGGGTACAGCCTTATCCGCGAGACGTTCCCATCGTATCGCACGGCTTTTGTGCACGGGAAGATGAAACCGGCCGAGAAAGACCACCAGATGCGTCTGTTCGCCGAACATGAGGCCCACATTCTGGTGGCCACAACCGTTATCGAGGTAGGTGTGAATGTGCCTAACGCTTCGGTAATGGTTATTGAAAACGCCGAACGTTTCGGACTGTCGCAGCTGCATCAGCTTCGCGGACGTGTGGGGCGCGGAGCGGCGCAAAGCTACTGCATTCTGATGTCGAAACGCAAGATAGCCTCTGACACGCGCAAACGGCTCGAGCTGATGACCACTACTTCCGACGGATTTCTGATAGCAGAGGCCGACCTGAAAATGCGCGGGCCTGGCGACCTGGAGGGTACGCTCCAGAGCGGCATTCCGTTTGACCTTCACATTGCCAACCTTGCCACCGACGGGCAGATTGTGCAGATCGCACGCGATGCAGCCTGCCGCCTTCTTGACTCCGATCCGACTCTGAGCCACCCTGCGCATGCCATGATTCTGCCTGAGTTGCAGCGTCTCTACTCGCGCCGCTTCGACCTGTCGCGCATCTCCTGAGCATTGCATTACGGGCTATTCATTCCAACGCATAGCAACGATCAGCGGCGCTGTATCCATTCCGATACAACGCCGCTAATCTATGTTTCATGCGATTCTTTATCTTAGCTTGAGTTTCTTGCCCGGTTTCAGGGTCGAGCTTGTTGTAAGCCCGTTGAGTTTACACAACTGACGCACTGTGACGCCGTTTCTCGACGCGATGCGGCTCAAGGTGTCGCCACGGCGAATTGTATATGTCGAGGCTTTGGCCGATGAGCCAGACGACGAAGCTGTGGCGCGGGCGGGATGTGTGGCCTGATACTGGCGCGCATATTCCGTATTGGCGGCGGGATCGAAATTACGGGCCTTCTTATAGGTCTGCTTGTCGAAGGTGTATGTGTCGGTGTGCACAGTCTGGTTTGCGAAATCGAAAATAGCAGCCGGATTGATCGGCAGCCCCATATAACGGGTCTCGAAATGCAGGTGTGAACCGAAGCTGCGGCCGGTGTTTCCGCCAAGGGCGATAGGTTCTCCGGCTTTCACGTCCTGGTCAGGCTCGACAAGGAATTTCGACAAATGGCCGTAAACTGTTTCCAGACCGTTGGGATGGCGGAGAATCACATAATAGCCGTAACCTTTGCGCTCGAAGTTGGTCAGGCGCACACGGCCGTCGAAAGCGGCATACACGGTGTCGCCTGTCTGAAGCTTCAGGTCGATTCCTTTGTGCTCACGGCGGAAACGCGGACGGTAACCATAAGGTGAGGTTACATAGCCCGGACACGGCATGGCGAAATCGCTCACGTCGATAACTTTTGTATCGGGCACATCCACTCCGACATAGGCGTTCACGCTGCGCGAGTTCCACCCTTCGGTATAGATGTCAAGCTCAGGCTCTTCCTCGTCCTTGAAAAGGTTATCGAGAAAGTCTTGTGTATCTTTTACTGAAATCTGGTTGCCGATATTTTCCTGTCGGGCAATCAGATCCTCATGCTCGGCAGTATGCGCGCTGGGCAGCCTGAAAGTCTGCGCATTGGCACTCATGGCCGACAAAAACAATATTGAAAAAAATGATAGGGTTTTAATCGTGTTCTGAAGCATGTGGTGTTGAGAGAGAGTATTAATCGCTCCCGAAACCGCGGCACCTTGGCCGCCGGGGCATGGTTTGTCGTTTGGTCTTTTTTTCGTTTCTCTTCCACGGGAATCGGGTCCCCGGTCGTTCTATAATCGGTTAAAAGATGAATCGGTTAAAGAATCGCAGAGCAAAATATGTGGCCATCAGCGGGTTATATCCCGTCGTCAGGCGAATAAATAGAGTTGAATGTGCAGGTGGTGTAGTCAAAAATCTCTTCGGGCTTGAAGAAGCGTGCAATCTCGACGGCTGCATTCTCAACCGAGTCGGAGGCATGCACGATGTTTTCCTGGCCGCTCATGCCGAAATCGCCTCTGATTGTGCCAGGAGCGGCTTTGCGGCAGTTTGTGGCTCCGGTCATGGCTCTAACAACCCCTACGGCATCAAGACCGCGCACTGCCAGCACTATTACAGGCGACGCTTTCATGGAGTTTTCAAGCAAAGGGAAAAACGGGCGGTCAACCAGGTGGGCATAATGCTCACGAAGAATCTCATCGTTTAACTGCATCATTTTGATACCTGCAATGAAGAGGCCTTTCTGCTCAAAGCGGGTCAGAATCTGACCGGCAAGACCTCGCTGAACGCCCGAAGGCTTGATGATTACGAGTGTTGTTTCCATTAATATTTTATTTAACGCTCCGGAACTATGCCGGAACGGGGAGAATTGGCATTTAGAAAATGAGTTTCGACAACAATTTCTCTTCTCCGGAGCCGCATGGCGGACAGAGAATGATGACACCTGATCGTAAATTGTTGATTAAAAGGTTTTAACTCTTTTATTTCAGTTCTCCAAAGATAACAAATTTCGACCGCTTTCTGAAATTTTGCAGTATTAAATTATCCTAACGTATTTGGCCGCATCCGCATCTCCGGCCATAATCGCCTGACAGACTGCATTCTATTTCAAAGCATGTTTTACAACATATTTCCGGAAATTTTCAATTCCAGAGTTTGCAACGC
Organism: uncultured Muribaculaceae bacterium; assembly: GCA_947177215.1. Classification (GTDB taxonomy): domain Bacteria; phylum Bacteroidota; class Bacteroidia; order Bacteroidales; family Muribaculaceae; genus UBA7173. The sequence continues at coordinate 44 of CAMWTV010000070.1, read as the reverse complement.
TATCAATCTGTTAACAGTCTGTAAGCATTCGCGCTCTATGTCTA
>CAMWTV010000069.1 GCA_947177215.1 uncultured Muribaculaceae bacterium | reverse complement strand
CATATTTGCCCGACGAGAGTGTGGCCTCTGAATGGATCTGTTCGCTCTGGGCGAAGGCGGCTATGTCGTGCACAGGAATCGATGTGCCGTTGGCTGTGATCTTGAAATCGCTGTTGCCTGAGCGTGTGAAAGTCTGGACGCTGACCTTGTAACGGCCGTTGGGCAGACCGGAGACTGTCTGGGTGAGAGTGCCTCCGCTTTTTCTGAGTGCCGATCCGGTCGAGTTAAAGAACTCGGCGATAAAGTTGTTTTCGGCAATGTCGCCGTCAAGGCCTCCGATGTTAAAGCTGATATTCGTTGAGTTGAGCGACTTCTGCCAAGTATCGTTAGCCGAGTCGTTGCGGCTGAAATCGGCACCCTTGATGAAGAAGGTGGCATCGCGAGGAGAGGCTTCGGTGGCGTTGTAAAGTTCTTTCACGAGATCGTCGTGGGTGAGAACTTCCCACAGCTGCCGGGGATCGGACGCATCGGGGGCGGCGGCGTTTACCATCATCGACTCGTCGGCGGCAAGCGCTTTGGTTCCGTTATCGAAAGTTATGGTGTGAAGGCCGTCGTCGTTTTTGGCAATGGTGAATGAATCCTGTGATGAAGAGTCCATCCACCCGTCGTGCGAGAGATAGCCGCAGGTGGTGTGGAAAAGATAGTCGCCGGCGGTTCCGGCGTTCTCGAGCGTTATGCAGTTGCCGGTTTCGCCGAGGATGGCGTGTGTGCCCCAGTTGGCGCCGGCACGGAGGAATTTTCCGGTGGCTATGTTGCGGAAATAATATTGTCCGGTGGTTATGTTGTCGGAAGTGTTCTCGATGGTGAAGTCGATCACGATGGGGTAGTGGTCGGAGATCGGAGAGCCGTCGGGATAGGAGAAGTCGGTGTCGTGGAGGTAGCTGTTGGCTGTGAGGGTCACTCCGTCGGCATCGGTGTTGTTGATATAGAATATCTTGTCGACCACTTCCCCTTTCTGGTGGCCCCATGTGTGGGTCATGAGGGCATCAGACCCGAGAACAGGGAAATTACCCCCCCACTGGAAGTCGACCCACGGATCGTGGATGTCGAAACGGGGATCGGCATTGATACGGTCGAACATCAGCTCTTTGAGCCTGTCGCGCGTGTAGCGGCAGTTTGAGTCGCCCATGATGATGATGGGGCGGCGGTTCTGCGACGCGAGGATCACATCGACAAGCTGCGTTATCTGCGATTCGCGGGCGGCGATGTCGGCATCGTTTGTCTCGGCATCCATGTGGTGGATGTAGACATCGACTTCGAGGCCGTTGGCTATCTGGGCGCAATAGTAGCGGGCGCCTTTCATTATCAGTTCATCACTGCCCTGGTCGGTGTAGCCGTTGGTCTTGTTCCATTTTATGTAGGTCTCGCCCGAAGCTTTCAGGCTCTTTTTCCAGAGCAGGTTGAGGCCGTCGGTGTTTACTTTCAGCTTGCCGTCGAGCTTGGTGTTTGAAGTGCTGACCTCGCCGCGATATGTGCCGGTGTTGTAGTAGCCTGATATCTGCGACATCAGCTGGGTGTTGTAGTTGAAGTTTTCCGAAACGGAAAAGATGTCCCACCCTTTCTGGGCAATCAGTTCGCTCATGCGCGATGTGCCGGTTTCCTGGGGGCCTTCGGGATTAAGCTTTACGTTTATGCCGACAATGCTTATTGATGGGGGAAGCCCGTCGACATTGAGACACGCGGCCTTGAAATTCTTTTTCTGGCCGAAAGCAGGCAACGCGATCATTACGCATGCCAACAGCAGTAGTTTTTTTAACATGTCAGGTAATTAAATTTAAGATACATAGCTTTGCTTTTGCCGGATCCTTGCAGCGGCCGGCGAGCAGACAAATTGAGTAGAAAGATTCTATAAATCGGCTGCAAATTTAAGTGTAATATTTACACCGATGATAGATTTTGCATAAATTAACATCTTTGGGGCGCAGGTTTTGTGATTCGGAGGGAATTAGCTAATTTTGCAGACGGATGGTGACGGACTAATGAAAAAGCAGACAAAGATGAGTGTTGAAGAGACCATGCGCGGCATTCTGAAAGCGGAGAGCCGAGCTATTGAAAATATACCATATACACCCGAATTCGACCGTGCCGTGGAGCTGATTGTGGAATATGTGCACCGTCGCGGAGGCAAACTGGTGACATCGGGAATGGGGAAGGCCGGGCAGATTGCCATGAATATCGCCACAACGTTCAGTTCTACCGGAATTCCGGCGGTCAACCTTCATCCGGCCGAAGCCCAGCACGGAGATCTGGGAGTGCTTCAGCGCAACGACCTGATGCTGCTGATATCGAATTCGGGCAAGACAACCGAAATTCTCGATCTGGTGAAGCTGGCGCGAAGAATGCAGCCCGAGATTCCGATAATCACGATTACGGGGCATGCCAACAGCCCGCTGGCCGAGTTGGCAGACGCATCGCTGTTTACCGGAGGGGCCGCCGAGGTGTGTCCGCTCGGACTGACCCCCACGACATCGACCACGCTGATGACGGTGATAGGCGATGTGCTTGTGGTCAATGTGATGAAAGAGACCGGTTTCACGAAAGAGGAATATGCGCTTAGGCATCATGGCGGTTATCTTGGGCATGCCGCCAGGGGTGATAAAGAATGACCGTAGCGGGGTTGCCGGATTTGAAAAATAATAAAAACAGGATATAGAAATGTCGACAGGATTATCTGGCGCCGCTCCGTGTGGAGCGCTGCCAAAGGTTGAGAATATGCGTGTTGCGATTGTTCGCGCCGAATGGAACGGGCATATCACATCGAAGCTGACAGAGAGTGCTCTGGGTGTTTTGAAGGCCAATGGTGTGGGGGGCGACGATGTTGCGGTGTTTGATGTGCCGGGTGCAGTGGAGCTGACGTTCGGAGCATCGCAACTGATAGAGTCGGAGCTGTTTGACGCCGTTATTGTGTTTGGCTGCGTTATCCGTGGCGGAACACCGCATTTCGATTATGTGTGCCAAAGCGTGACACAGGGAATCACAGCGCTTAACGCCGACTGCGACATGCCGGTGATTTTCGGTGTGCTGACTGTAGACACCGAGCAGGATGCCCTTGACCGCGCCGGCGGTGTGTTGGGCAACAAGGGTGCCGAGGCCGCCGAGGCTGCGATCAAGATGGTGGCGTTCAAGCGCAGGGTCGAGGAGCTTTGAAACTACGGGCGTCCGCTGCCTTAAACCTGTAGTAATTGTGAAGAAATAAAAAGCCGGGTGGGTTCAGGTACGGAAAAATGTTGTAACTTTGCAGGGTCAAAAAAAACGATTGTGGAGAACAAGGTTAAAAAAGATCCGAAATACATTTTCGTGACCGGCGGAGTAGTTTCATCGCTTGGAAAGGGGATTATCTCGTCGTCGCTGGCCAATCTGTTGGCTGCGAGAGGTTTCAGAGTGACGATTCAGAAGTTTGACCCGTATATCAACATTGATCCGGGAACACTGAACCCTTATGAACATGGCGAATGCTATGTCACCGTCGACGGCCATGAAGCGGATCTTGATCTGGGGCATTACGAGCGTTTCACCAATATCAGGACTACACGCGCCAACAATGTTACAACCGGACGGATCTATCAGAGCGTTATCGACAAGGAGCGCCGCGGCGATTATCTGGGAAAGACCGTGCAGATTGTGCCTCATATCACCGACGAGATAAAGCGGAATGTGAAACAGCTCGGGAATACCGGCGATTTTGACTTCATTATCACCGAGATAGGTGGTGTTGTGGGCGACATAGAATCGCTTCCGTTTCTGGAGGCTGTGAGGCAGCTTAGATGGGAACTGGGGCGTGACAGCCTGGTGATACACCTCACTTATGTGCCGTTTATCGCCGCCGCTAAAGAGCTTAAGACAAAGCCCACGCAGCACTCGGTGAAAAAACTTCAGGAGCTGGGAATACAGCCCGATGTGCTTGTGCTCCGCACAGAGCATGACATTACGGCCGAGGCAAGGCGCAAGATAGCTCTCTTCTGTAATGTGGCTCCCGATGCCGTGGTGCAGTCGATAGACCTGCCGTCGATATATGAGGTGCCTGTTGCCATGCACCGCCAGCATCTCGACGACATTGTGATAAGGCTGACCGGTGCGGAAGCTCCGATGGCAGAGCCGCACATGCAGCCGTGGCTTGCCTTTCTTGAAAAGATGCACAGCGCTGACAAGCCTGTGACTATCGGGCTTGTGGGGAAATATGTGGAGCTGCAGGACGCCTATAAGTCGATTGACGAGGCGTTGTTTCAGGCCGCCACATATAACGGGCGGAAACTTGACCTGAGAATGATTCACTCGGAGAAGGTTACCGTGGAGAATGTGGATGAACTGCTCGGCGAAATGGACGGGGTTATCATAGCTCCGGGATTCGGGCAGAGGGGTATCGAAGGGAAGTTCACGGCGCTGAAATGGTGTCGCGAGAATGATGTTCCGACTTTCGGAATCTGCCTGGGAATGCAGTGCATGGTGATAGAGTTCGCCCGCAATGTGCTGGGTATGGCCGATGCCAATTCGACAGAGATGGATACCACTACCCGCCACAAAGTGATCGATCTGATGGAGGAGCAGAAGAGCATCTCGAATCTGGGGGGCACGATGAGGCTCGGAGCCTATGACTGCTGTCTGCGCAAGGGCACAAAAGCCGCCGAGGCTTACGGGGCGGAGATTGTAAGCGAGCGACACCGTCACCGTTTCGAGTTCAACGACGACTACAAGGGGCAGTTTGAGGCCGCCGGAATGATATGCGCCGGAGAGAACCCGAAAACCCACCTTGTGGAAGTGGTTGAGATTCCTGGAAAACGGTGGTTTGTCGGCACGCAGTATCATCCGGAGTATTCCTCGACTGTGCTCTCGCCCAACCCGCTGTTTCTCAGTTTCGTGAAAGCGGCTATCGACTATCGTGCCGAAAAAGCTGCGACCAATTAAAAAACAAACAAGTAATTAACCACACCGACAAAACCAATAACCGACAACCCGCGATGGATAAGAATACGATTTACGGTATGCTGATGATGGGTCTTGTGATCTTCGGATTCATGTATCTCAACAAGTCTGACCAGGAGAAACTGCAGCAGCAGTTGCAGGAACAGGCCGAACAGCAACAGATGAAAGAGGCTACGGAAGCGGCCCGCTCGCTGATTGTGGACTCGATTTCAAGCGCAGAACTGGCAGGAGTGCCGGCAATTCTGCGGCGTGCCGGTGTGCCGGAGGGTGAGAATGGTGTGCGTTACACCACCGCGACTGTTGATCTGACCTATGACGGCGAGCGCGTGGACGGCACGGTCAATGCCGGCGACACAACGTTGAGCTATGATGCCGTTGCTTATGCGCGGTTTGGCGATGATCTGTCGATCGAAGCCAGAAAAACAGCCGTGAACAATCTGCGTCAGGCCCTGTCAGACGCCGACCGCTATCGCGGCTTCGCGCGGCATCTCAACGGTAAAGAGGAACTTGTCACGCTCAAGAACGATGTGCTTTGCCTTGAGATAAACACCCATGGCGGCAATGTGGCCCAGGCTACCTTGCTCGATTATGACACATATCTGCCTGATGCGGCCGACAAGAACAAGATCGACACCGCTGCTGTGAATGTGTGCCGCCTCAATGAATCGGCTTACAGCTTTATTCTGACTTCGGCCACCCAGCGTTTCGATACGTCGACGTTCTATTTCACTCCTGAGACTCTCAACGACTCGACTGTGGTGATGAAGCTCAATCTGGGAGAGGGCGCTACATGGGGGCTGCGCTACACGCTTCCCAAGGGGTCGTATGTGGTGAGAATGGATCTGGTTCAGGAAAACATGGACAAGGTGATTCCGCCGAGTGTGGCCACTGTGGAGATGGCCTGGAGCCAGCATATGGGGCGTAATGAGGACGGACGCACTTTCGAGGAGCGTAACTCAGGCCTCTATTACAAGTATGTGGGCGACAGTCCTGACAATCTTGATTCTAACGGCGATCATGAGAAAACGCTCAATCAGAGGCTGAAATGGATTGCGTTCAAGAATCAGTTCTTCTCGTCGGTGATGATTCCGCGCACTCATTTCGTGGCTGCTGACGTGGAGTCGAAAGATCTGAAAGGTGACCCCGGATATGTGAAGCAGCTCAATGCCAAGGCTACTCTCGACTACTCGTCGATGAACGAGAATCCGCTGAGTATAGATATTTTCTATGGGCCGAACCTTTATCCGCTGCTCGACAGTCTTGACAAAAAGATTGATCCGGAGGCAAAGGAGGGGCTTGACCTGACTAAGCTCATTCCGCTGGGATGGCCTGTGTTCAGATGGATCAACACTCTGATAATCATTCCGGTGTTTACGTTCCTGAGCAAGTTCATATCGAGCTACGGCCTGATAATCTTCCTGCTTACGGTGTTTATCAAGCTGATTCTTTTCCCGCTTACATATAAGAGCTATGTTTCACAGGCCAAGATGCGTGTGCTGGCTCCTGAGATAAAGGAGATCAACGAGAAATATCCCGGTCAGGAGAATGCCATGACCCGCAATCAGAAAACAATGGAGCTTTATTCAAAGGCAGGAGCCAGCCCGTTCTCGGGATGTCTGCCGATGCTTCTCCAGATGCCTGTGCTGATTGCCATGTTCTGGTTCTTCCCGTCGTGTATCGAGCTCAGGGGCGAGTCGTTCCTGTGGGCCAAGAATCTGGCGGCTCCCGACTATATTCTGACTCTGCCGTTCAGCATTCCCTGGTATGGCGACCGTGTGAGTCTGTTCTGTCTTCTGATGACTGTGACGAATATAATCTATTCTCACATAAACATGCAGAACCAGCCTTCGTCAAGCTCTATGCCCGGCATGAAGTGGATGATGTATCTGATGCCTGTCATGTTCCTGTTTATCTTCAATGACTATGCTTCGGGTCTGAGCTACTATTATTTCCTGTCGCTGCTTATCACTATTATCCAGACTTATGTGGTGCGTATGAGCATCAATGAGGACAAGCTGCGTGCCAAGATGATGGCAAATGCCGCAAAGCCCAAAAAGAAGTCGGGATTCATGGCCCGTCTGGAAGAGGCGCAGCGCCAGCAGCAGGCAATGCTCCGCGAGCAGCAGAAGAAGAACAACAACGGTAAGGGCCGTAGATAACGGCGCCGTGAGTGAGACTGATGATTGAAATGTAGACTCCCGCTGATATGCAACAGGTTAAACCGAAAAAGGCTCTCGGTCAGCATTTTCTGACAGATATGGGTGTGGCGCGCCGGATTGCCGGTACGCTCGACGGATTCGTGGGGCTGCCCGTTATCGAGGTAGGCCCCGGAATGGGGGTGCTGACACAGTTTCTGCTCGAGAAGGGGCATGACCTGACAGTTGTGGAGATCGACACCGAGAGTGTGGCATGGCTTGAGTCGCATATGCCGGCGCTGAACGGGCATATTGTCGAGGCTGATTTTCTGAAACTTGACCTGGGAAGTATTGCCGGGGACGGAAAATTCTGTGTGACGGGCAATTATCCGTATAACATTTCGTCGCAGATATTCTTCCATGTGCTTGAATGGAAAGACAGGGTGGAGTGTTGCTCGGGTATGCTTCAGAAAGAGGTCGCAGAGAGGATAGCGGCTGCGCCGGGCAGCAAGGCGAGGGGGATTCTTAGCGTGCTGATGCAGGCGTGGTATGATGCGGAATATCTCTTTACTGTTGACGAGCATGTGTTCAACCCGCCGCCGAAGGTCAAGTCGGGGGTGATAAGGCTGACACGTAACGGAGTCGTTGACCTTGGGTGTGACTGGGGGGTGTTCAAGACGGTTGTAAAGACAACATTCGGCCAGCGCCGCAAAACTATAAGAAATTCGTTCAAGCCGCTTCTGCCTCCCGGGGCTGTGATGCCTGATACTCCGCTGGCGGGCAAGCGTCCGGAGCAACTCTCGGTTGAAGAGTTTGTGGAGCTGACCAATATGCTCAACGCGCTGCGCAAAGGTGTGTGAATCCGTAACGGGATGGCGGCTATGAATGATGTGCCGTTGTCTTTCATAAGAAGTTACTAAATCAAGGGCCGCGAAATGAAAGAGTTCAACGAAGATTTTCTCGACAGGGTAAGAGCCATTGCCGACAGTCATGATGACGTTGGCGCGCGCAGCGTGTTGAATGACCTGCATCCGGCTGATATAGCGGAACTGTTCAAGGATCTGGATCTGGAGCAGGCCGAGTATCTCAACAAGATGCTTGACGGCGACAAGGCGGCCGATGTGCTGATGGAGCTTGACGAGGATGACCGTCGTAAGCTCCTGAGCCACATGGAGCCGGAGGATATCGCCAGAAAGTTCGTTGACCATCTCGACACTGACGAGGCTGTTGACCTTATCCAGGAGCTTGACGAGGAAGACCGCGACGAGGTGCTTTCGCATATCGACGACGTGGAGCAGGCCGGTGACATCATCGACCTTCTGAAATATGACGAGGACACGGCCGGCGGACTTATGGGCACGGAGATGCTTGTGGTCAACGAGAACTGGAGCATGCCCGAATGTATCAAGCAGCTCAGGATGCAGGCCGAGGATATGGATGAGATCTACTATGTGTATGTGGTAGACAATGATGACCGCCTCAGGGGCACGCTGCCGCTGAAAGAGCTGATAACGCATCCGTCGGTGTCGAAAATCAAGAATGTGATGGAGGCTGATCCGGTTGCGGTCAAGACCGATACTCCGCTCGATGATGTGGCGATTGACTTCGAGAAGTATGACCTGGTGGCTATGCCTGTGATCGACTCGATAGGCCGGCTTGTAGGGCATATTACGGTGGATGATGTGATGGACAGGGTGAGAGAGTCGTCGGAGCGCGACTATCAGCTGGCTTCGGGTCTGTCGCAGGATGTGGAGTCGGACGACACGATATGGCGCCAGACCAAGGCCCGCCTGCCGTGGCTGCTGATGGGGATTGTGGGCGGTATCGGCAACTCGCTGATTCTGGGTAATTTCGAGCAGGGGTTTGTGACTAATCCGGCGATGGCGCTGTTCATACCTATGATCGGCGGAACAGGCGGAAACGTTGGCATACAGTCGTCGGCCATAGTGGTGCAGGGTCTGGCCAACGGATCGCTGAATATCAAGGAGTCGGGCCGCCAGATTCTGAAAGAGGTCGGGGTGGGGTTTGTGAACGGACTTACGATCTCGCTGCTGATGTTCGTTTATAACGCGTTTCAGCTTAATCCGTGGAATCCGACTACGCTGGCGGTGTCGCTGTCGCTGATGGCGGTGGTGCTTTTCGCATCGATATTCGGAACATTTGTGCCTTTGACTCTCGAGCGGTTCAAGATAGATCCGGCGCTTGCTACCGGGCCGTTTATCTCCATTACCAACGATATTATAGGCATGCTGATCTATATGCTGATATCCCAGTGGCTCATGGGGATTTTTGTGGTATGATAAAATTTTGAATATTGGCTGACTTTCTGACTTCTACCGAATTTTATGTGATAATGCTTACTCTGGCGGCTCTGCTTGTAGGTGTTATCGTAAAGCCGCGCGACAGGGGGCAGGCCGAGACGGAGTTTGCCTCCGGGAAGCTTTCCGTAGACGCTGACGATGTGCCACGGCTTGAATTCAGATGTCTTGACAATGGTGATGTGGAGCTGACCCGCTGTGGGCTGGCTGGACTGGATTCGGGCTGCTCTGTGGCTCTCGCCATCACGCGCATAGGTTTTGATATTTCGATAGAGGAGCGCGTTACCCGAGGGGTGGATGGAGGGGTGCCTGTCAACCGTGCGACGTTTGTTCTGGAAGGGCTGGCTCAGGAAAGATACCATTTAACGTATAATTCGTCGGCTTACTCGCAGTTTTTGTCTACCTCGCTTCCTAATCGGCCCGGGATAGAGTTCAGACGAGAGTTCAGGATGTGAGAACATGCGTTGGGGGAGATGGTTTGCCTGGCGTGGCTGATATCGGCCTTCGATCCGGGAAGGTGAAGATCCGGGAAAATCCGGGAATGGAAATTTTATTGAAAAAAGTTGTGGAGAAATTTGGAGGTTTCAAAAAAAGTGCCTACCTTTGCATCGCTTTTGAGAAAGCAATAC
>CAMWTV010000068.1 GCA_947177215.1 uncultured Muribaculaceae bacterium | reverse complement strand
AAACTTACCTTTTTCACCGCAACTGCCGATGAAAACAGATATGTTGCTGTTCCCTCCAGATACAGTGAGAAGTACAGCACCGAGATCCACGCCCATGTGTCGGCTTTCATCATGCAGACTATGCTGTTCCACACCGAAGTCATCCATGGCTCGCTGTCGGTCTGTCGGTCGGTTATCTTAGCCTTCACAAATTCAAGATTGTCACGGGCGTCGCTGTTGGTCGGGTCGAGCTTAAGAGCGCGTTCATAATTTACCAGAGCCTTTCCAAGATTGCCCTGGCGGTAATATGCGTTCCCGAGGTTGTAGAACAGAACCGATGATGTGCCCATCTCTCTCATAGCTTCAGTATAACACTGTTCCGCCAGCTGGAAATTGTCGGCGGCATATGCCGAGTCGCCCATAGCCACAAGGTCTGCTGTGTTTCCGATTGTCTCCTCCGTACGGGTTGCCTCCTGTCGGTTTTCAGAAATGGCTGAGTCTGCTGCGGTTTCGTTCTGTGCCGACGCGTATTGAGTCAGCGCGAACATCGCTATTAAGCTGAATATAAGTTTCGATATTGTTGCTTTCATCTCTGTTTACGGTTTAATGTTTTCATTGCGGGCAGTCTGTCCTGATCTCATTGCATCAGCGCCCGAGCCTGATTTTCTCCATTGCGTTGATGGTTTCACAGCCCTCGTTGTATATCGCCTCAACCGAGCTGTCAAGCGATGAGTCGGGTGTGTAACGCGCCATCTCGCAGTTGTCGAGCAACTTTATTACCTTGTCGGTCAGGGCAGGCTCAACCCCACGCGAACCCAGTGTGTCAACAATGTTCTGGCGGCTGAGTTGCGATGCCGGCATATTGAGTTTGTCGCTTAGATAGCCCCATACCGCTTTCAGCATCTCTTCATAGAACTGGTCGCTCTTGTGGGCCTTCATGAAGCCTTCGGCAGCTTTAAGACGCTTTCTTGCAACCTTGTTGGCACGTGAGGTGCGGCGTCCGGCAACATCTGCGTCCATCTTCAGCTGGCGGCGATAGATCCAGAAACTTCCGAGCATTATGGCAAGAAGGCATCCGAAAATAGCCCAATACCACCAGAACCGTATTATAGGCCTGTTGTCGTGGCTCAAATTCTTTTCGCCGAGCTTAATGTGGTGGATGTCGGTGTTTTTGGCCTCGATTTCATGTTGCTCCGAACTCATGGTAGTTCCAGACCCCTTGGCCACATTGAGGGTATATCCCGGCGCGCTTACGGTTACATACTCCTTGCGCGAAGGGTCGAAATAGGTGAAATCCAGAGAGGGTATCTTGAATTCTCCCACACTCTGGGGCACAATCGTGTAGTCGGTCGTGATCGTTCCGGTCATGTTGTTGCCGGCCACTCGGGTATTTTCCTCAGTCTTAGGCGTATATTGCTCGAACTCGTTCGGAATCGAGGGCTTGGGCGCCTTAAGGAACTTGATATTTCCGGTTCCGGTTATTATATAGCGCAGCGATATGGCTTCACCGCTGCGGGGCTGCTCATTGCTGAGGCGGCTCTCGAACTTGAACTGTCCGACGGCTCCGGTGAACGATGCCGGAGCACCGGCGGGAAGCTCTGTAATGTTCACTGTCTGTGTGAAAGGCTGCAGGCTTACTTCCTTCTCAATCGGACGTGCCGATATGAAAAAGCCGTTTGAAACTCTTTCGAGCTGAACAACACTCAGATCATACTTTCCTGAATTTATAGTCAGCTTCCCGGCCTTTTGCGGATAGATGATGCACTTTTTGAGCACTGCGGTGATATAGTTCTGCCCGTTGTAGTGCTCCACATCGTTCAGAGCTGCCTGTGTGTTCAGCTCCTCGATCAGGAATCCGTCGAAAGTAGGGGGAGAGGTCATCATGAACGAGTTTATCCTCTCGAATTTCGTATAGAGTTTCAACGTGCACTCAATAGCCTCACCTTCATAGGCATGGTTTTTGTTGAGAATCACTCGCACGAAAATGTCATCCTTGCTTATCTTCTGCTGCGAATCCTGGCTTGCTATGTCATCGACATGTGCGCCTCCGCCATAACCGCCACGGTTTCCTCCGGCCGGCTGGCTGCTGTCAGGAGGCAACACCTTGAACGAGGCCTGCTTCGTCTGATAAGTTTTTCCATCGACAGTTACTGATGCCGACGGAATGGTATAGGTTCCCTCTTTCTCCGCACGGTATGTGAAAGTATAGTCTTCGGTTGTGGTCGATGTCTGATTGCCGTTTATTATCTGCACTGACTGCATGGTGCTCACCCCCGGCCTGTTCGACAACAGTTTGCATCCGCTGATGGCGGGTGCGTTGAGGCCGTTGCCATTGCCGTTTGTGAGCCGGTAGGTCACATAAAACACATTTCCGGCAATCACGTTGCGCGGAGGCACAACCTGAAACGATGTCTGGGCGATCGTCGCCGCGACGGTGCCCAGAATCAGTGCCAATGTAATTAACAACTTTTTCATATTCTGTTGTTTACAAAATTCAAACACTCAACAAGTAAGTTCTGAAAATCAAATCGCATATAGCCTGACAGCATTCATTGCTTACTTGAATAAATAAAATAGTTGATCATGCCCCTTCCCCTGTGGCCTGTCGTGTTACCAGGGTTTGTCGGTTGTGCGCCTGTTGGCCCGTTTCTCCTCACCCTGTTTCATCAGCTCAACCTTCTGCCGGGTGCCGTTTTCTTTGTCCTCCATGGCTTTCAGAATCTGTTGCGCGCTCGCGTCGCTAAGGCCGCCCTGTTGCTGCTGCTTGTCCTGGTTCTGATTCTGGTTTTGCTGATTCTGTTGGTTCTGCTGGTCTTGCTTGTCTTTGTCTTGATCCTTATCTTGATTGTTCTGATCTTGATTGTTCTGATCTTGATTTTGCTGGTTCTGATCCTTGTTCTGGTCTTGGTTCTGATCTTTGTTTTGATCCTGATCCTGGTTCTGATCCTGGTTTTGCTGGTCTTGCTCCTGCTTCTTCAGTTGAGCCAGGCGCAGGTTCTCTCTTGCCTGATCGTTTTCCGGATTGCGCCGCAGCGCATTCTTGTAATGCTCTATGGCCGAAGCATAATCTTCCGATTTATAGGCAACATTTCCCCGGTCATAAAACGAGTTTTCAGAAAGCTTTCTATCAGGAGTCTGAGCCACTTTTGCCAGCATCGCGTCGGCAGTTTTAACTAGCGAATCACCTTTGTTGGTCAGGTCTTCGCCACGTTGTTTCAGATATGCCGATGCCAGGTTGAACTGAGCCGTCTGGTTGTCGGGATTCTCCTCAAGAGCTTTTTTATAAGCCACCTCCGCTTCTGCATATCGCTGTTTCTCATAGAGGTCGTTTCCCTCTTTGATAGAATTGCGTTCACGCTTGGTCGAAACAACCTCATGCCCGGTATCATGCTTCTGGCAACCGCCGAGTGGCACGGTGGCTATCAGTCCGAACGCAACGCCCGATATTATGTTGATAAATCTTTTCATTTTCATTGTCGGAATTCTGCTGTTAGTCAGTAGGCCTGTTTTATTTAATGATTCTCTGACAATTCATTTACTTGCTGAAAAAGGTGAATTTCTTCAGCCATCCTATCTTGCCGGGAAGCACACACAGGTCAATGACCATAAGAATCAATGCTATCCACACAAAAACCGGAAACTGCTCGGCGCTCGCCTTGTAGCTCACATGTTTCAGGTCGCTTTTCTTTATCTTGTCAAGCTTGTCGACAAGCTGGTCTACAGCCTTTGAGCCTGAGCCGTTGATATATGTGCCTCCGCCGGCCTCCGCTATTTCCTTCGCCATATTCTCGTTGAGATAGGTGGTGACAGGCGCGCCCGAAGCGTCCTGAAGAAACTCTCCGCGGCTGCTGTTTATCGGAATCGGAGCGCCTTTGAGAGAACCGACACCGATCACATCGACCTCGATGCCGAGACTCTTGGCATATTTCGCCATCTCTATGGCATCGCCTTCATGGTTCTCGCCATCGGTTATCACGATTATAGCCTTGTTTATCTCCGTATCGGCCGAGAACGAATTTATCGACATGTTTATGGCTGTTCCGATCGCCGTTCCCTGGCTTGCAACCATATCGGTCGAGATCTCGTCGACATACATTCTTGCCGAAAGGAAATCGGTTGTTATCGGCAGCTGGGTGTATGCCTCTCCGGCAAACACTATCAGACCCACTTTGTCATTGTCGAGTTTGTCGATCAGGCGGTTCAGGATATATTTGGCGCGCTGCAGACGTGAAACCCCGTTAGGGTCGTCTGTGGCTGACGCAAGCATCGAGCGTGACACATCGAATGCTATCATGACCTCTATTCCCGAAGTGTTCTCTATCTCCTCTTTCTGGCCGGCACGGGGGCGGGCTACCGCCACTATCAGAGCGGCAAGAGCAAGCAGCTCAAGGGCTATTTTTACCGCAGGCATATATTTAGAGGCATCCGGCATCAGTGGCTGAAGATTCTTCAGCTGTCCGTAGCGGCGCAGTTTTGCCTTGCGTGCAAGCCGTGCCCAATACCATAGTCCGAATAACACCGGTATCAGAAACAGAAGATATAGCAGATGTGGATATGCAAACGTCATAGTTCAAGTTTATTTAATTCAGAAACCCCTGCACAAGGCATGAAAACAGACTCAGGGAATGGTGCGCAGATAGGTCTGACGCAACACCAGTTCGAGAACGAACAGACCGAGGGCAAGCAGTGCCCAGGGCAGATAACAGTCTTCTGTGTGCGAGAAGTGGCGCACATCGAGTTCGGTTTTCTCAAGTTTGTCGATCTCTTCAAACACGTCGGCCAGCACTTTGTTGCCTGTGGCGCGGAAATACTTGCCGCCGGTTATCTGTGCGATCTCTTTCAGTGTACCCTCGTCGATCACAACAGGCATCGGCACATACTCCATCCGTCCGAACATGTTGATCTGCGGATAGGGCGCGGTGCCGTTTGTGCCTATGCCGATGGTGTAGACTTTTATACCCATCTTTTTCGCTATCTCTGCTGCTGTGAGCGGAGCCACGATGCCGGTGTTGTTCGACCCGTCGGTGAGCAGTATTATGCTCTTTGATTTGGCCTTTCCCTCCTTGATGCGGTTGATCGATGTGGCCAGACCGTCGCCTATGGCGGTGCCGTCCTCCAGCATCTCTCGGTTCAGAGCGTTGACATAGTTGGTCAGTGCGGCGCGGTCAGTGGTCATGGGAACTCCCGTAAAGGCTTCTCCGGCAAAAACAACCAGACCCATGTTGTCGTTTTCACGACCGTTTATGAATTTGGCTGCAAGCTTCTTGGCCGCCTCCAGACGGTCGGGCTTGAAATCGCGGGCAAGCATACTCGATGAGATATCGAGCGCGATAACCATGTCTGTACCTTCGGTTTTCGATGTTCTCCACGCATCTCTTGTCTGAGGGCGGGCAAGCACTATTATCAGGCAGCCTATCGCCAGCAGGCGCAACACAAACAGTCCGTGAAGCATATACTGCCGCAAGGGGCGGCGCAGGTTCCTGAACGGCGAAGTGGTGGAAATGCCGAGCGACGGGTAGGATGTGCGGCGTTTCCACACATACCATCCTATAAGTGGCAGATAGATCAGAAAGAGCCACAACACTCCTGGGTGGGCGAGTTGCATCATTTGGTCTCCTTTCCTTTTGAAGATTCGTTACTAAGCTGGTTCCCGGCCTCTTCATCCTCAGCCGTTTCAGGCTCGGGGGCGGGGCGGGTTTCCTCTACAAACTGCATCGCATTCTGCCACGAGCGCACATTGTCGTCAGGCATAGGCCTTACTTTGGCAAACTTAACATAGTCGGCGATTTCGACAACCTTACGCATGTAATCGTGCGGAAGTCTGGTCTCCTCGTTCGAGCGCAGCGCTTTTAGAATCTGCGATGATGTCATTTCCATGGCGTTGATGCCGAAACGCTCCTGCAGATATTCTCTCAGAATGTCGATAAGCTGGGTGTAATATTCTTTTTCCTGACCGCGTTCCCACAGCTGCTCCTCTTTAAGGGCATTGAGACGGTCAACCGCGATCCTGTCTGGCGGCAGACGTTTCTTCTGGGGCAGAATGTTGACAGCCACCTTTTTGGTAGCGATAAGATAGGCGCATACTCCGGCCGCTATGGCTATGAGTCCGAGCAGATACCATATCCAGTATTCAGTCAGCCAGTCTGGAAGCCAGTCATACCATTTGGAGTGGAAATCGGCCGTCGGAGCCAGCGAATTTATGTCGTTCTTGCCGCTGACATCCACCGGATACACTTTGAGTGTCAGCTCATTGCTTCTTACAGTGTCAGGGCCGCTGACAAGCATGAACGGCGGAATAACGTAGACACCCGAATCAAACGACTGGATTACGAGAGCGCGCTTCATTTCCGTCAGTCCGTTTCCAAGATCAGTGGTGTCGCCGTAGATCCAGTCCACAGCCTCCACTTCTGCCGGAAAAGCATCCTTGTCAACGATAAGCTGTGCCGGTTTCGACTGGCTGTCTACAATATCGAGCTTTATGGCCATCTGCTGGCCCATTACCATCTGCGACGAGTCCATGCTTGCCTTTACCGACATGCCGGCACCCGTCATATTGGTGGCTGCCGCGATTGAGAGCACTCCTGCCAGCCCGGTTGCGATATATCTTTTGATTTTCTTCATGTTGATTCTCTTTCTCCGGCGAGGGGCGGTCAGCCTCTGCGCTTGAACAGGCCCATAAGGGCGGTTACATAGTCTTCATCAGTGGCTACCGATACCGAACCGACACGGCAGCGCTTGAGAGTCGACGACATGTTTTGCTGGCGCTCATACCACCAGCGCTGATATTCGTTACGTACGCGTTTCGACGATGTATCCACCCATTGTTCCGCATCGGTCTCAAGATCACGTATCCTTAGAAGGCCTACATCCGGAATCTGTGCATCGCGCTTGTCATAGACCTGCACTCCATACACATCATGCTTGTTCGAAGCTATCGACAGAGCTTTGTAATAGTCCTGACTGTCGATGAAATCAGATATCAGGAAAGTGGTGCACCGCTTTTTAAGCGCGTCCGAGAAATAACGCAAAACCATCGAAATATCCGTGCCCCTGCTTTCTGGAGTAAAATCAAGTAGCTCACGGATAATGAACAGAATGTGTTTGCGCCCTTTCTTCGGAGGAATGAATTTCTCGATCTTGTCTGAGAAGAATATCACCCCTATCTTGTCGTTGTTCTGTATCGCCGAGAATGCCAGAGTAGCGGCTATCTCGGCTATCATCTCGCGTTTTTCCTCGCCCACAGCGCCGAAAAGCCTTGACCCGCTCACATCTACAAGCAACATCACTGTCAGCTCGCGCTCCTCTTCATAAACCTTCACATAAGGGTGATTGTGACGGGCTGTCACATTCCAGTCTATGTCGCGGATGTCATCGCCATACTGATATTCTCTAACCTCGGAAAAGGTCATTCCCCTTCCTTTGAAGGCTGAGTGATACTCGCCTGCGAATATGTTTTGCGATAGGCCGCGCGTTTTTATTTCGATTCGTCTGACTTTTTTCAGAAGCTCGTTTGCATCCATTGGAGTTCAGGTAGGGTAGAGGGGTTGGTTTCTCGGTTCGTGGTCTCTTAAGAGCGGTTGAGGTGTCAGGGCACCTCAACCTTGTCGAGAATCTCAGAAATGATTTCGTCGGCGGTGATATTGTTGGCTTCGGCCTCATACGTCAGGCCGATGCGGTGACGGAGCACATCGTGGCACACCGCACGCACGTCTTCCGGAATAACATAGCCTCTCTGGTGCAGGAACGCATATGAGCGGGCTGCGCGGGCCAGAGAGATCGAGGCGCGAGGCGAGGCCCCGAAGCCGATTATGCCTGTCAGATCCTTCATGCCGTAATCGGCGGGAAAACGGGTGGCGAACACTATGTCAACGATATAACGTTCGATTTTTTCATCGATATAGATCTTCTCCACGATTTTCTGGGCCTCAAGAATCTCATGCGGCTTCAGCAGCGGAACAATCTTTTTCTTTTCGTTGGTTATGTTCTGGCGTATGATAAGCTTCTCTTCGTCACGTGAAGGATAACCGATAACCACTTTCAGAAGGAAACGGTCAACCTGGGCTTCAGGAAGAGGGTAAGTTCCTTCCTGCTCGATAGGGTTCTGAGTGGCCATCACAAGAAATGGCTCGTCGAGCTGGAATGTGTTGTCGCCGATGGTTACCTGACGCTCCTGCATGGCTTCCAGAAGAGCCGACTGCACTTTGGCCGGGGCACGGTTGATTTCATCGGCAAGCACGAAATTCGCGAATATTGGCCCTCGCTTCACCTGAAACTGCTCTGACTTTACGCTGTAGACCATCGTACCGATAACGTCGGCAGGCAAAAGGTCGGGGGTGAACTGGATACGGCTGTATTTTGCGTCGATAAGCTGCGAGAGTGTTTTGATTGCAAGGGTTTTAGCCAGACCGGGAACACCTTCAAGCAGCACATGGCCGTTTGAAAGCAGCGCTATAAGGAGTGATTCAACCAGATGCTTCTGGCCTACGATGGTCTGATCCATCCCTCGGGTGATCAGGTTTACAAAATCGTTTTTGCTCGCGACGAGTTCATTTAACTCGCGGATATTTACCGTTTCACTCATAGAAGTTTAAGTTATGTTTATTCGTTTTTTTTCTGAGAGTTGTCGCATGGCCATAAAACCTGATGCGGTGCTTACGCGTCAGGTTACAGGCTTTCTGAATGCAAAAATAAATATTAGCCCCGCCTAAATGTGAAAATAGAGTGTTAATTTTATCTATTAAGCGTAAACCTCTATTAAGATTTAATCTTTTTTAGTGGTAGCGGTTCATGATCTCGGCGGCAAGTTTTTCTGCTGCGGCCTCGCTTTTCGGGTCGCCTGCTTTTATTCCGTATTTCTCGGCGGGAGGTATCACCACCACCGTGTTGGCAGGAATCATGTCGGGGTTATCGAGCTTCGCTTTGTTTTCCTCATAGATATACACCCAGAATTTCTTTTTTCCGTAATGGCGCTGGGCCATAGTGGTTAGAAAGCGGTTACTCTTAACCGTGTCGGTCACCACCGCGGGACTTGCCGTAGATCTGGCTGCAACCGTGGCAGCAGGGGCTGCTTCTTCTTCCGACACAACATCCGGCACAACGTTTTCAGGGGTTGCGGTTGTGTCGGCTGTCGCCTCGGCCACTGCCGGTTGGTTGTGGAACACCTGCACATCGTCGGCTGAAATGTTAACGCTTTTCACCCCTGTTAAGTTTAACTTTGCATAGGCGAAATAGCCGATCGCCAGACCGGCGATGAGCGACAGTAGTCCGGTGAGCACTAACGAAAGCGTGTGGTGCGACTTGTCGACCACTTTCACCAGATGCTCCTTCTCGATTATTTTTTCGTGGGTTACAGCTGCATTCACAGGCTTGTCATATGCCGGCTCATTTGGAGTGGCTTCAGTTTCTGGCGAATGTATCTCCTGTGCGGATCTGTGCGGCTGTTCCGGCTCGGATGCTTTTGTATATTCCGGCATAGGAGGAATTGGAGGAAGTCCCGGAGGGGTGTTTTCCACAAATTTACCTCGAGTTTGTCTACCTTCCTCTTGTTGATCTCTCTCTTGTTGATCTCCCTCTTGCGGCTGATCCTGTACGGGAGCAGCCCCGTTGCCATTCTCTGACACCTCAAGCTCCTGCTCATGTGGAGCTTCATGTTGGTTATTGTTCGACTCTTCGATAACAGCGCGCTCCGGTTGCAAGGCAGCTTCCGCAGTTCCCTCGGCCTCCGTCTCTGCATCCTCTGCCACTTCAAGCATTTCAACAGTTATCTCATCGTCGAGTTCTACAGGCTCGAAAATCGAAAACGGAGCGTTCACAGCCTCCGACAGAGTCTTGTCGGGAGCAAACTCCACACACATGTCGTCGCCGGTCTCGATAATCCTGAATGTTCCTATCCCTTTTACTGTCACATTTCCATCGGCAATCAATCCGTCGGCAATCAATTGGGCGAACTCGTTCAGGAATGCTGTTGCCAGGTTTTCAGAACAGCCGTTTATTTTGACCAGAGTCGTTACGATCTCAGGAAGTGGCATCGTTTTCATCGGTGTCCCTACCTTAGTTTCTTTTTAAGCAGACAGCCTGCCGTGAATTTCACGGAGATTGATGGCGGAAGCAG
>CAMWTV010000067.1 GCA_947177215.1 uncultured Muribaculaceae bacterium | reverse complement strand
CTATTTTTGCGTCATTGAAACTCAAAAACTACATCAGAGAATAAGTTACTTAACCTAAAAATCAATCCAATGAAAGTAAAATCTTTACTCTTTGCGGTTCTCGCCCTCGGCGCTGCCGGAGCATCGGCACAGTCACCCTACACATATGAGGCCGGCAACGAGATCGAAGCAAACGAAAACCTTTACAAACTCACCGGCGAAAACCTCATTACCAACGGTTATTTCGCCGACGGCACTACAGGATGGACATCCTATGGCGACGCACCCCTGGGCGACGCGTTCACTGTTTCATCCGACGGAGGCCCCGACGGCGGCCGTTACAACTACCTCCAGATGCCGGCATCGGGTCAGGGCATTACCTCATCAACCGCCCTTTACACCGTTTACCGTCTGGAAGCAGGCAAAACCTATTTCGTGTCATATCTCGGTCAGGTAAAAACCACCTACGGAGGCATTCTCCTCTCAGGAGGCTCGCAGGACGCCAGCGAAGACGGCAACTACACCCTCTTCCGTGAAGATGTGAGCGAAGGCGACGAATGGAAACACTATTCGGCTGTGTTCACTGTCGACGCGGCTCATGAATACATGATTTTCACTTTCCGCTGGACTAACTCCGACACCCGCATAGCCTGCGTAAACCTTTTCGAAGCCGAGCAGCAGGTAACCTACACACGTCTTGAAAAGGCAATCGCCGACGCCGAGCAGCTGCTCGCCGACACTGAGGCCGGAACAGAACCCGGACAGTATCCCGCCGACGCACGCACCACCCTGCTCAACGCTATCGAGGCCGCTAAAGGCGCCCTGACAGCCACAACCGTCGCCGAGGTAGAAGGAGCCGTCGCCGACCTTTCCGCAGCCGTGGCGGCCTATAAAAACACCCGTGTGCCCTATGAGCTTCAGGCCAACGTGCGCTACTATGTCAAAAACGTGTGGTCAGGCCTCTTCCTGAACCTCAACTGGCAGGGTGATCCGGCCAAACAGCGTCTGCTGCTCCGCTCGCTTCCCGAGACCGAAGCCGACGCCGATCCCGCCGAAGTCAACAAAGATTTCCAGATCGTGTTCGTTCCCGCTCCGGAGAGCGCCGGTGTAGAAGGCTACAACATCAGAAACGCCAACAACGACTTCATCTACCGCGACAGCTGGAACATATTCTATCCGTCGACCGACCTGAGCAGCAATAACTCTATCTTCACCGTAGAGAGCGTGGAAGGTGGCCGCATCCTGATCAAAAACCTCGGCTCTGGCCTTTATCTCGCTCCCGACAACAACTGGAGCTGGAGCCCCGTCTACTCCGACAAGGAGGGCGAAGGCAACGAGAAGGCCTACTACCTGCTCGAACCCGCCGTGCCCGGCGACTACAACTTCTCAGGTGTGGAAAATGTGACAATGCAGCCCGCTGTTGAAACAGGCGAGACCGTTGTCTACGACCTCTTCGGTCGCCGCGTGGCCAACCCCTCTAACGGCATCTATATCATCAACGGCAAAAAAACCGTTGTCCGCTGACCTGTCATAGTAAAGTAATACGCAACCATGGCCGTGTGTCTCAATACCATATCCCGACACACGGCCATGTTTTTTTCAAATATAATGGGAATTCATACGATTAAAACAGCATTGGTCATCGCGGCAGCCATGGCCGCGGCATCGGCGGCCTGCGCAAGGCCGGTGCACGACTACCGCACCGGCGTGCCCGTCGATTCCATCATCATGAGCGATCCGTGTGTCATAGCCGACACTGTCACCGGAACATATTACATGACAGGCACCGGAGGCCTGCTCTGGGAGAGCCGCGATCTCAGACTCTGGGATGGCCCGCGTGTGGTGGCCATGACCGACTCCACATCATGGATGGGACAAAACCCTGAGATATGGGCCGCCGAAATCCACAAGATCGGCAACAGATATTACTATTTCGCCACATTCACCAACAACGGCGCCGAATGCGCCACAACCCCCGACGGAGATGGAATACCCCGCCGCGCATCACATGTGCTCGTGTCCGACACCCCGGCCGGCCCCTTTTATCCTGTCGGCAACTGCAACTACACGCCATCCGACCGCCCCACTCTCGACGGCACTTTCTGGCGCGACACTGACGGAAAGCCATATATGGTGTTCTGCGGCGAATGGCTCTATAACGACAACGGCACAATGGAGTATGTTGAGCTGAAAGAAGACTTGTCGGGAGCAGCCGGCGAACCCCGCCTGATGTTCCGGGCCTCCGACTCCCCCTGGAGCCGCGAGATTGTAAAAGGCAAGGAGCAGTTCAACCGTGTCACCGACGGGCCGTGGCTTTTCCGCACAGGAACCGGACGCCTCGGAATGATCTGGACTTCATGGCGGTTCAACGAATACACCACCGGTGTGGCCTATTCTGAAAGCGGCACACTCGCCGGCCCCTGGACTCAGGAAACCGAACCTGTGATGCCTGCTGACTTCGGCCACGGAATGATATTCACCGGTCTTGACGGACGCACCATTCTCTCGCTACACAGCCACAAGGATGTAAACGGACGCTACATCCGCCGCCCCACCTTCTGGGAGGTTGACCTGAGCGGCGACCGTCTCCGCATCGGCAAACGCCTCTGACCGGGAGAGCTGCAAGAACTACACAACATAATGCAGTTAAGGGAGCGCCTTGCGGGCGCTCCCTTCGGTTATTCTTATAGTGCTTGATTATTCTGCTGCAGGAGCCTCGGTTGCGGGAGCTTCCTCTTCGGCAGGAGCGGCGGCCTCGTCAGCGGCGGGAGCCTCTGTGGCAGGAGCCTGCACGGGAGTGGCATATTCTGTGCCGGCAACTGTCTGAACCTCGTTAACAGCCTTTACACGCGAGCCGCTGCTCACCATGTTACGGGGCATAACGAATACCGACAGGATTGAAAGCACACCGATGATGGCAGCCAGAGTCCATGTGGCCTTCTCGATAAAGTCGTTGGTGCGGCGCACACCCATGATCTGGTTGGAGCCGGCAAACGAAGATGACAGACCGCCACCTTTTGATTTCTGCACAAGCACAACAACAATAAGAAGAAGAGCTACTAAAACGGTTAAAATAATAATCAGTGTGTACATTTGCTACTGTTATATTGCGTTTTTATTTATTTCGGTTTATTTTCGTTACCATTGCGTTCCCGACGGAGCTTTTCGGCAAGCATCAGTTTGCGCAGAAACCGCAATTGGTCTGCAAAGTAAGCATTTTTTTCGGGGAATTCCAAACTTAAACGGCTAAGAATTTCATATGCACGCTCATAACGTCTGGTTTTTATATAAATTTTAGCCAGACTCTCGCTCAACAGACTGTTGTCGCTCACAGGGGCCGGAGCCTTGACCTCCGGTTCAGGCTCCTCTTCGTCGCGGCGCAAACGCACCGACAGGATAAAGCGGTTTATACGGTCGTCCTGAAGGTTTCCCGTAGGAGTGCTGTCGGGCATGTCGGCCATCTCTTCGCGTGCAAGCTGCTGCGAATAGTCGGCCACCGGATTGAAAATCAGTTTCTCGAGAGTCTCGGTCTCCGACGGATCGCCCGTGCCGTAGGCCGCCAGAAACCGGTCGATGGTCTGGTCGGTCGATGGAGTGGCTTTAGGCTCTTCAAGCGGATAGAAAGGCTCTTCGGGCACTTCTTCCCCCTCGAAAAGCCTTCGGGCAGCCTCTGGATCGGAAAGTGCCACCATCATGGCCGCAACAGCCTTGGAACGCTCACCCTCGCTCATCCCCTCCATGCGCCCGCGCAGACTCATGGCCGAAGGGAGCTGAAAAAACGGATAGCGCTCTTTCATCGACTCAAGCCACAATGCGTCGGCCTCTCCCGGCCCATCGGTCAGAAACGCTCTGAGTTTTTCTGCATCGTCATTCATAAATCCAGCCTTTTGTGTGGTTACACTCATTTTACCAGTTGCCGAGAGTGGCGTTGAAAATCAGCTCTACAAGCTCTTTTGAAATCTCCTGGCAAAGCTGTTCCTGAACATCGTTAAGCATCTGGGAGGCATCGAAATCGCGATAGGCCGAAAATGTCTGGTTCACATCGTTGCTGTCTTGCTTGGTATCGGTATATTTAACCCTCACCGTAATGGTCAGGCGCGTCTTCGAGGCATAGGCGTCTTCGGTAACAGCCTGCGGTGTGAGGTTATATCCCATTATCTCCCCTTCGATTTCCAGATCGGAAGCCCCGTCGGTAACGGTCAGACGGGTGTTGCGGGTTATATAGTCGAGCAGATCATTCTCAAAAATCTGCTGCAACGGCGAATAGACCAGCGCCGCGCGGATTGGGAACTCCCCCACATGGATAGTGCGGTAAACCGTATAGTCAATGGCGGCTCCGTTGAGTTTATAGCTTATGCGGCATCCCTGCGGCACCATAAGCATCACCACAGCCGCAACAGCCGTCAGAATCCGTTTAAGTGTCATAAGTCAGTATTGCATTATTCCAGTCCGAACTCTTTTATCTTGCGGTAAAGAGTGCGTTCCGATATGTTCAGTTCGGCGGCTGTGGGCTTGCGGCGCCCGCCGTTGCGCTCAAGCGAGCGGCGTATGGTCTCGCGCTCGGTCTCCTCGAGGGTACGCCCCTCTACACTCACAACCGAGTGGGTCACATCAATCGGTTCATCGCTATGGGCATTTCCCCCCACAAACTTGGGCTGCTCCGCAATCGGACTGTCAAACGCCACTCCGCGCCTTTCGCCCGAGAATCCGATCCGTCCCAGCTCGCTGTGGTGGCCATGCACCACCACGGCTGTCGAAGGTTCGTCGCCGCGCACACCGCCGCGTTGCGCGGTCATATGGCTGCGAATCTCGGCAATCTCGTTCTGTAGCCTCAGAATCAGTTCGAAAAGCAGTTCCCGCTCACGCTCGTAGCTGTGGCCGCCATGACCACCCTCGGGCGCCATGACCGAATAGCCTGTAGCCGCCTGGGGCAGATAGCGCAACAGCACTTCACGATTAACACTTTCTCCCCCCTCGAAAAGAGCCACCTGCTCTATCACATTTTTCAGCTGGCGCACATTGCCCGGCCAGCGGTAGTGAAGCAGAGCCTCGCGGGCATCTTCCGTAAGGGTTATGGCCGGAACACGGTATTTCTCGGCAAAATCGCCGGCGAATTTACGCGCCAGAAGCGCTATGTCAGCACCTCGGTCACGCAACGGCGGAACCTCGATCTGAACCGTCGACAGACGGTAGAACAGATCCTCGCGGAAACGCCCTTCGCGCACAGCCTTCTCCATGTCGACATTTGTGGCCGCAACCACACGCAGATTGGTTTTCTGCACAACCGACGAACCTACCTTCATGAATTCGCCGCTCTCAAGCACACGCAACAGGCGCGCCTGGGTGGTGAGCGGAAGCTCGGCCACCTCGTCGAGAAATATGGTGCCGCCGTCGGCCTCCTCGAAATAGCCCTTGCGCGAGCTTACAGCCCCCGTGAAAGCCCCCTTCTCATGCCCGAAAAGCTCCGAATCGATTGTGCCTTCAGGAATGGCGCCGCAGTTCACGGCTATATATTTTGAATGCTTGCGCGGAGAAAAGGCATGGATTATCTGTGGAAAAAACTCCTTGCCGCTGCCGCTCTCGCCGGTAACAAGCACCGACAGGTCGATAGGGGCCACACGCAAAGCGCGCCCCACCGCCTCTGTCAGGGCCTGCGCGTTGCCTATGATGCCGAAACGCGCCTTGGCCTGCTGAATCTGCTGGTTGCCTGCATCCATAATGTTATTCAATTCTTTTTGTCTCTGAGCATATAGGTGCGCTGACGCAGAAAATCGCCGAACTCTTTGTCTGAACCCATATGTCTGAGCTGTTCCTCGACAGTTATAGGCTCTCCCACGGTGATATGGAATGTTTTGCCTTGTTTGTTGAACACTTCATGAGGGTGCATCACCGTGCGCAGCTGCCAGCACACAACCCCCAGAAAGTTGAAGAACCACGACTGCGAGCCATGAAAGAAAATAGGTATTACCGGCACCTTGAGTTTCTCTATCAGCTGAATCACATTGGGCTGCCACTCGCGGTCTTTAAGCCTGCCGCGCCAGTTCACTTTGGCCACGGCACCGGCCGGGAAGAAACCTACAGGCTCTCCTGACCGCACAAGCCTTATGACCTCGCGGATGCCGGCCATCGAAACGGCACGCTTCTTCGGATCGTCCGACGCCATGGCGTCGACAGCTATGAAATTAGGCCGCATTGCCTTTATGTGGTTCAATATCATGTTGACCATCACCTTATAGCCCGGACGGCGGCTTGCGATCATGTCGATGAGGATTATGCCGTCAAGCGCTCCGAAATGATGGTTACTCACCGTGACAAAAGCCCCCTGGGGCAGATTGTCGAGCACCTCCTCGTTGTCGATCTTCAGCTTTATGTCGAGATCCTCCAGAAGCCCGCGCACAAACCGCGGCCCCGGAGTGTCGGCATGACGCACATGGATGTCATTCACCTTGTCAAGCTCTATCAGTTTTATAAACCGCTCCACAAGCCCGCGGTGGCCTCTGAGCTTCGGCACAAGCTCCATTATGTCGTCGGCGTCAAGCACCGTTTTTTTTTCGGGTTTCTCAGTTTCTGTCATACTTCTTTACCTTTCAATTGAATCCCCTTACTCACTGCTACTGCAAATTTACAAAAATCCTCCGGTTTTCCGCTTTCATGAAAGGGAAAACCGGAAGTTATGACATAGAATGAGGAAAACCTGACGAAATCCTGCTCAGTAAACCAGCCCAATATTGTCGACCCACATAGTCAGGCCGATAGTGCCTATATAGGCGGTGCCGCTCCCCGACGAGGCCATCACCATGATATGTGTAGGGGTGGCGTCGGCATCGTCCCACCCTATCTCCTGCACAGGCACCATCTTCCCCTTGCTGTTGCGGGCATAATAGTTCTTGTCGGCCGGAATCAGCCCCATGAAAGGCTTATAGCCCGGATGACCTGTTATATCGCCATACCACACCGGAATCTCATGGCCGTTTACCCAGCCTCCCGTGGTCTTTCCGTAACGCTCGCGGCCGGTGCCCACACGCTTGGCGAATATATTGCCGTCGGCATCCTCCCACCGCCGCTGCAGAATTATATACATTTCGGCTGTGTCGTGACCTTTATAGGTTTTCTTCTTTCCGAACCCCGACGAGTATATCCTGGTCGCTTCGTCGGGCATCTCGACCTTGTAATCGAATCTTAGAGCCTTCGGTCGGCGCGTGAAAGGAATGCCCATCTCCATCTTAGAATAAGGATCGCTGGTCGATTTTATAGGCTCGATGATCTCGCCGAGAAATATCGACCCGGCAACCACAACATCTATGTTTATCAGTCCTATAGCCTTGCAGCTCTCCATTATGGTCTGAAGCTTGCAGCAGCGGTTTCCGGCAGCGCGCTGGTCGGGAAAAACCGCGTTGCTACCCTTGGTTATCCCCATAACCTTGGCCATGATGTTGGATGTGGCCCACGGCGAGCCGCCGGTGGCTTTATAAACCTCATCTCCGTTTATCGTGGCTTCAGGCCCTATCTCGTAAATCTGTTTGGTCTTTCCTCCTATAATCTTCGATTCAGGCACATTGCGTGTCACCCAGTTCTCGAAATCGCCATATTTGAACTTCTCGAACGTTTCCCCTCTCACAGCTACGGCTACAGCCAGAACCGTCAGAATCCCTGCTATTCTCTTTCTCATACTCTCATCTCTGCTATATGGTTGAAACATCAAACCTCTTTTTCAACAGGTCTGGAAGTGTATTGAAAACAAGCACACTCTGACAATAATAACAACAGACCGCCTTTATTGTTGAACCACAGTCAAAGCGGCTGTCTGGCGCTCATCTCCTTCCAAGTCGCCCCGAAAAGAGCTTCATGACCCTGTAGCTCCACCGTTTCCCGGTCAGAGGCACTGTCACACACCGGCGTTCATGCAACACCGCCATCTCGCCGAACCGCACCCGGTATCGCTTCATGCCACACACTATATTGTCGAGAAAATCGGCCAGACGGCTGTCGAAATCAACAGGCTCCTGATCTTTGAAATTCGGAGCGCGCAGAATCCTCAGATACTCTTCGGCGTCATTGTCGATCCTTCTTATGGCCTCGACAAGGCTGTCGGTGCTGTCATAGTCGCCCACATTGATAAATGCGTCAGGATTAAAATCCCGGCATGCCTGCCGACTCCCCCAGTAAACAGGCACCGTAGCCGCCGCAAGCGGCTCAAGCAACTTTTCCGTCACATATCCGTCGACTATGCTGTTCTCCAGGGCGAGATTGAACTTGTAGCCGGCTATAAACGGTATTTTTTCAGCAACAGGGCCGCCTGTGTTGTTTCTGTAAGGCCCTCCGTAAGCCAGCGGGCGGTAACTCTCCACAGCGTCGATTATCCTGAGACGCATCGGGTCGCAGTTCGACGAGTTTCTCATAACCACCGAACAGAAACCCCTGCCGAGCGCCTCTTTATCTGCCAGCGCCGGCGGCGACAGCGCACCACCCGTCTCATAAAGCATATAAAGCGGATAGCGCATATGCCGGTCGCCCAACACGCAGTTGTAGAACGACAGCGCATAGTCGCATTCGTTGAAATCGGGAAAATCGTTCTCGCCGGTGAAATAAACTTTCACACAGTCATATTTCAGATGCTCGCCACAGCCGCAACGCGAATAGAACAATATGTCGGGAACATCATCCCCATCACGGGGAAGCACCTCCACATCATGTCTGAGCCTGAGAGCATCCGCAAATTTATTGTTCTCGCAATCAAAAGAAGGCCAGAAATCAACAAATTTTATTTTTACATGTCTGCGCATGATCTCACATCCATTTTCCGGTTAGTCAATACGATACAGAAGCGCCACAGCCTGGGCCGCTATACCCTCGCCACGCCCTGTGAAACCGAGACGTTCGGTAGTGGTGGCCTTTACCGACACACAGTCGGCCGGAATCCCCATATCATCGGCGATATTGGCTATCATGGCCGGAATGTGGGGCAGCATCTTCGGAGCCTGCGCCATTATCGTTACATCGACATTGGCGGCTGCATATCCTTTCTCTCTTGCCAGACGGCAGCATTCACGTAGCAGCACACGCGAGTCAGCCCCCTTGTAACGCTCGTCTGTGTCAGGAAAGTGATATCCTATGTCTCTGAGTGCCGCAGCGCCGAGAATCGCATCGCAAAGCGCGTGGAGCGCCACATCGGCGTCGCTGTGTCCGAGCAGTCCTAAGTGATACGGAATCTTCACACCGCATATCCACAGATCGCGCCCCTCGGTGAGACGGTGCACGTCAAACCCGTTTCCTATTCTGAATGGTGTCATCTTTCAACTGTTGATTATTCGTCAGCGGCGACCGCCGAAAAGATCCTTCAGCCCGTCCATGTCGAATGTCAGGGTGAAACGCAGTGTCTGGTCGAGCGGCGATGTCTGAGCCGTGGCCAGCATATACGACGCGTCAAGCCTTACTACATTTAATGAGAAACCTGCTCCGAAACCGAAATACTGGCGGTTGCCTTTGAATTCGCTCTCATGATAGTAACCGGCACGCAGAAAGAACTGCTGGTTGTAGCTGTATTCGGCGCCTATCGAATAGGTTATCTCGCGCAACTCCTCCTTGAAACCGCCGGGAGCATCGCTGAACGACTTGAAAATGCCTGAGATAGGCGACATATCCTCCCAGTCTCTCAGAGCCTTGTCATATGCCTCCTTGTCTTTCTGGCCGTCGGCATCGAGATAATCTTTCTCACGCGGACGGGTCGGCACAAGCAGCTTGTTCAGGTCAAGGCTGAGGGCGAGAGTGTGATAGTCGGCGAGCGGAAACATAAAAGTTGTGCCCAGACGCAGATTGGTAGGCAGAAAAGCCGGGCGGTTTCCGTTGTTATACGACACTTTCGTACCTATGTTCGATATGTCGAAACCCCACGACCACTGACATTCGTTCTGACCTATGATGGGATATGAAGTGTAATATCCCGAAAGATCGGCCGAGAAGGCCGATGCGCCGGTCGAGTTGTCGCCTACATCCGAAATGTTATAGCCCAGATCGCTGTAAATGTAACGGAACACCACACCCATCGAAAACTTCTCCGACAGCTTGCGCGAATAACCCAGATCAATAGCCATCTCATATGGATTGATGCTGGTGGCCACGCCGGCCATGTCGGTGGCGTTTACTTCGCCGAGCGAGAAATATCTCAGCGAGGCGCTTATTGCCTGGTTGTCGTTGCTCCCTATCTT
>CAMWTV010000066.1 GCA_947177215.1 uncultured Muribaculaceae bacterium | reverse complement strand
GCGTATCATTGCCGGATGGAAAGAGCATTCAGTGTGTCGGAAAGCGGTAGACGCTATAATTCTGACCGGAAACGGATATAACGCCACCGCGCGGTCGATTCTTGAATCGCTCAGGGAATATGCAACAGTTACCCCTGAGAAAGGAATGTGGTGGCAGCAGCTCGACGGTCAGGCATTTTGGTCGCTTGACAAGATTGGAGTTACGGCTGTGATTCTCGATGCCTTCAGGCTGACTGATCCGGGATGCGCTGATATTGACAAGATTCGTCAATGGCTGATTCTCAACAAAACTAATAACGATTGGGGCAATGCGGTGATAACGTCGCAGGTAATTGCTTCGGTGCTCAGTTCGGGAAGCCGTTGGACTGTCAACCCGCATGGAACTGCAATCAGAATAAACGACAGGCTGCTGGAAGATACCGGTGCAGAGTATGCGACCGGCGCGTTCACCATGCAGATAACGCAG
Source organism: uncultured Muribaculaceae bacterium (assembly GCA_947177215.1). Lineage (GTDB taxonomy): Bacteria > Bacteroidota > Bacteroidia > Bacteroidales > Muribaculaceae > UBA7173. Next base: position 9,754 of record CAMWTV010000066.1, on the reverse strand, counting down.
ATGGTGAAGGATGGCGGCACACTGACGATAGACCGTCAGGCAAATTATCCGTCGTTCGGCGGTGTGGTTACGATGCGTGTGCTGCCGATGGATTCGGTGAAAAGCGTTGCATGCGGCGAACTGTCGGTTGAGAAGCATATGAGTGTGTTTGACGGAACGGAATGGGTGCCCTCGGAAACATTCAAGGTTGGCGACAGAGTGAAAGTGTCGCTGGTGTTGAAGGCCGATACCGATCTGCAGTATGTGGTATTGACCGATATGCGTGGCGCAGGGCTGGAGCCTGTAGAGCAGCTGCCGGCGCCTCTGTGGAGCGAAGGACTGTGTTTCTATCGGGAGAACCGTGATGACCGGACTAATATATTTGTGAACCGAATGCCTCGCGGCAGCTATATCCTGGAGTATGAGCTTTTCGCAACGTCGGAGGGTGTGTTCTCGTCGGGAGTGGCGTCAGTCCAGAGCCAGTATAATCCGGTGGTAGCTGCGCATTCATCGGGCTGCCGGGTAACAATAGAATGATACGCCAGATGAAAATGCGATTGGCAACAGTGTTATTGGCGGCGGTGCTGAACAGCGCCGCCGCATTATGCGGAATAGTGGCTGAACGGGGTGTGAACTCGTATGGAGCCCCCGAGGGAGACTCTCCGAAGCATGAGATGAGGGGTGCATGGGTGGCGACAGTCTATGGCATTGACTGGCCTTCGGTGACGGGAACCACAGCCGGATGCGCCGACAAGCAGAAGCAGGAACTTGTGAGGATTTTCGACATATTGCAGCAAGGCGGATTTAATGCGGTGATGTTTCAGGTCAGGTCGATGTCGGATGCCATGTACCGGTCGCGTTACGAGCCATGGAGCGCATATCTGACCGGTAACAGAGGTGAAGCGCCCGCAAAGGGGTGGGATCCGCTCGCGTTTGCGGTAGAGGAAGCGCACAGGCGCGGGATGGAGCTGCATGCGTGGGTCAATCCGTTCAGGCTGGCCAACGGGGCGCCTCCCGCTCCACAGAAACCAGCCGCAGGGGGAGCGCCGTTCAATCCGCAGGCCAAGGGGTGGGTGCTTACATTCAAAAAGGCGAGCATTCTTGATCCCGGAAACCCCGAAGCGAGAAAGCATATCGTGGAAGTGTGTCGCGACATCTTGAGAAATTATGATGTTGACGGTCTGATTTTCGATGATTATTTCTATCCCGACCGATTGCCTTTGGGGTCGGGCTATGATTACCGGCGATGGCGGAAAGAGACAGAGGGGATGGGAGACAAAGCTCCCTCGCAGGCAGACTGGAGACGCGGAAACGTGGCTAAGACCATTGCTGATGTGTATGCCATGATTCAGGACGAGCGTCCGTGGGTGAGATTCGGGATAAGCCCGGCCGGAGTGGCCGGGGGGAACGGGAAGGCTTCGTCGCGTTACGGGCTTCCTGATCCGGAGAAGGGGAGCGACTGGATGTATGACCGCATTTTCTGCGATCCGCTGCAATGGCTTGACGACGGGACGGTGGACTATGTGTCGCCCCAGATCTACTGGGCAACCAGCCATGAGACCAACCCATATGAGGCTGTGACCCGGTGGTGGGGCGGAGTGGCCCTGACATTCGGCCGGCATTGTTATCCGAGCCAGAAGGTGCTTGCTCTTCCGGCGGGTGAGGAGGCATGGTGTGAACAGGCGTGTCAGGTTGATATAAACCGGGAGAACTCGACCGCCACCGGGGGCGGAAGCATATTGTATTCAACCGCTCATATCTCAGGGAAGAAAGCTGCCGGAGTGGCAGATTATCTGCATTCAACCTGTTACAGGTATCCGGCCCTGATGCCTCCGATGGAGTGGAAACAGGGACGCAACCCGGGTGGTGTAGAAGGGCTTGAACGGAGGGGGAGCCGTCTGAGATGGTATCCGCAGCCGGATATGCGTTATGTGGTATATGCGATTCCGGATGAGCTGAGTCCGTTGGATGTGATTTCGGAAACAGGCCGTAATTTCATGTCAAGATATATAATGTCGGTGACATATGGCCATGAGGTGTCGATAGACACAGACAAGCTGCAGAACTATTGGTTTGCGGTGGCTCCATATGACCGATACGGGAATGAATGGGAAGCGGTTATACTTAATTGAGAAAAAGATGACAACGACAGATGAGAAATATATGCGCCGGGCGCTTGATCTGGCTGCCAACGGGATGGGATATGCGTCGCCTAATCCGATGGTGGGCGCGGTGATAGTGGCGCCTGACGGGCGTGTGATAGGCGAGGGTTGGCACCGCCGTTGCGGAGAGGGGCATGCCGAGGTAAACGCTGTGGCTTCGGTCAGTGACTCTGACCGCCATTTGCTGCGCGAGAGCACCATGTATGTCACACTTGAGCCGTGCGCCCATTACGGAAAGACGCCTCCGTGTGCCGAGCTGATTATCAGAGAACGGATTCCGAGGGTGGTGGTGGCCACCACCGATCCGTTTGCGAAAGTGTGCGGACGCGGCATCGCGATGCTTCGTGAGGCCGGAGCGAAAGTGATGGTCGGCATGTGCGGGCATGAGAGCCGTGAGCTTAACCGCCGCTTTTTTACGGCCCATACTCTCCGCCGCCCGTTCATAACACTTAAATGGGCCAGAAGCGCCGATGGCTTTATGGACTGGAGGAGAGAGACGGGGGCCGGCGGGCAATGTAATATCTCGACTCCGCTTACAAGGCTTTCGACAATGCGTCTGCGTTCGCTTCACGACGCTGTGCTGACAACCGCCGCCACAGTCAATGCCGACAATGCCCGAATGACGGTGAGGGGGTGGAACGGACGCCAACCGGCGAGGGTGGTGATTGACCGAAGAGGGCTTCTTGATGGGAAAAGCCTGATGTTGCACGATGGCAACGGTGATGTCGCGGTGTGTGACTATGCGACTCCGCATGAACTGATGGGAGCGCTTTTTGCCGATTACGGATTCAGCTCGGTGCTTGTGGAGTCGGGGCCGACGTTTCTGTCGGAGCTTATCGAAGCGGGATTATGGGATGATGCCCGCGAGGAGATTTCTCCGTTGGAGCTTGGCGACAGAGGCGTGTGCAGGGCGCCATCGCCGGGCGATGCACAGATGTGTGGCTGCGAACAGTGGGGTGTAAACCGGATGGTCTATTACCGTAATGATGCACTGAAATCGGCACTTGATTGAGTTGAAATAAAAGCAAAGACAAGTTCTGTGAAAAGAATTGAAAAATAATTTAAAATGGGTAAGGGAATTGGTGGAGCAGGGTGGAAATCTTAATTTTGTGGCCGGATGTGAGAGGGGTGAGGCCATTTTCGGGGTTATTATGCCGTGAAAATTGCAAATTGTTGTTAACTTTGCAAGTTGAAAGTTGCACCGACTCTCCTGTTGAAACAGACCGGAAGCATTGATTATGATTACATTTAAGGCATCAGTAGCCTCTATGAATAAAAAAAACAGATTATTTCTCGCCCTCGCGGTTTTAGGGGCGGTGATTGGTGTGTCGTGTAACACGACCAGCGACTATGACCTTGAACCGATTGATTACAGCGGGGTTACGCTAAAAGGTTTCTCTCTTAAAGCTGACAAGACTGTGCTGAACAACCTTGATTCGGTGTTTTTTTCGATCGATCTGAATTCGGCGCAGGTGTTTAACGCCGACTCGCTGCCGCTGGGCACTGATGTGAGTTCTCTTGCCGTAACTCTTTCTTATGACGCCTGTTCGGAGGCAAAAATCTATGAGCCGGCCGATGCAGGGGAGTCTGAGAATGCCATTGATTATCTGGAGGATTCAGACAGCAAGATAGATTTTTCGAAGGGGGCGGTAAGGCTTCACCTTGTATCGGCCGACGGCACCAATTCACGTGACTATTATCTGAAAGTCAATGTGCATAAGGTAAAGGCTGACTCGCTTTGCTGGGGAGAGATGGCTCTCGGCGTTTTGCCGACCTCGTTAAGCCGTCCGACCGCTCAGAAAACGGTGGGATATAAAAACACGGCATATTGCCTTTCAACCGACGGGTCGTCGTATTGCATGGCTGTCGGTGCCGATGTTTACGCCGACAGATGGAGCACACAGAATGTGACTTTTGCCGAGCCGGTGGATGTGCGCACTCTGACGGCTACATCTGATTGTCTGTATGTGCTGACTACCGGAGGGTCGCTGCTGAAAAGTGCTGACGGCCAGACCTGGAATGCTACCGGATGTGTGTGGAAATCTATAACGGGAGTCTATGGCGACCGTCTGCTTGGCCTTAAGGCTGACGGTGTTAAATATTGCCACACTTCATATCCCGGCGACGGCAATGAGGGGATGGCTGACAGCGATTTCCCTGTGTCGGGCAATTCTGCGACAGTCGATTTCATGTCGAAGTGGTCGGAGTCGCTCCAGATAATGATTATGGGGGGTGTCAAGGCTGACGGAGGTCTGTCGGGCGACACATGGGCATATGACGGTTCGAGCTGGGTGAAGCTCAGTTCAGGGCTCCCTGCTGCCGAAGGGTATGCAGTTGTGCCTTATATCATAAGCGAGACCGACACTGTTTCGTGGCGTGTGAAAGAGAGCGATGTTATGCTCGCTTTCGGAGGCCGCACGGCAAAAGAGGTGTCGAAAACTGTGTATATGTCGCGCGACTATGGCGTGACGTGGGTCGAGGCCGACCAGTTGCTTCAGTTGCCGGAAGAGATGCCGGCGGTTTATTCGGCTGACGGGGTGGTGATCAAGAAGCTTATCCATCTGTCGGATGCCAAAGGTGCCTGTGGGCGCTGGAGAGCGGTGAGAGTGGCCGAGCTGCCTGTATGGAACCAGGCAAGCCCGCGGGCCGTGGCCCCGATAACGGAATGGGAGTGTCCGTATATCTATATGTTCGGAGGCTATGACAGCCGTGGCGCGCTTGTGGCACAGGTGTGGCGCGGGGTTGTCAACCATCTGTCGTTCAAGCCTCTTCAGTGATAAGAGGTTTTGCAATTAAGTCTGATTCAGATCGAATCCGTGTGGTAAAGAAACTGATCGCCATAATGACTGTGTGGTTGGCCTGCTGTGTTCAGCAGGCCGTGGCCCAGGAGGAAACGTATCGTTTCGATCTTGGGGCGCAGGCCGGTGTGTCGGGTTATATCGGCGATGCGTCGTCGAGCATATTTTCGCATCCCGGTTTTGCGGGGGGAGTTTCGTTCCGCTATCTTCCCGATGTGAGATGGGCTTTGCGGACGATGTTCAACGCCATGTCGTTGAGCGGCAACACGGCGGATATGGACGATGTGTTGCCCGATGGAGCACAGTATTCGTTCAGGTCGACGGTGTTTGAACTCGGGGAGCGCATTGAGTTCAACTTTTTTGCATACGGGATAGGGGAGACATATAAGCGGCTGCGGCGGTGGAGTCCGTATCTGACAGCCGGTGTCGGCTTCACGCTTGCTTCGAGCGGGGGGCAGACAGCGTTCGGCCTCAACATACCGATGGGTGCCGGCGTGAAATATAAGATCAAGGAGAGACTGAATTTAGGGTTTGAGTTCACCATGACCAAGGTGTTTTCAGATCATGTTGACGGCCCTCTGTCGGATCTCTATCAGATAAAAAGCTCGTTTGTGAAAAATACCGACTGGTATTCAAATATATCTGTCTCATTAACTTATGAATTCGGCAAGCGGTGTGCCACTTGTCATTATGTTGACTGACCGATGAATAGCCAACCTCACGAAACCGGAAAACGCAGTGTTCCCGCCCATGTAGCGATAATCATGGACGGCAACGGCCGTTGGGCCCAGGCCCGTGGCCTTGACCGCTCAGAGGGTCATGTAGAAGGAGTGAATACAGTGAGGCGCATTACGGAAATAGCCTCTGAACTTGGGGTCAGGTATTTGACGCTCTATGCGTTCTCGACAGAGAACTGGAACCGTCCGCAGCAGGAGGTGGCGACGCTGATGCATCTTATCGGCATTGCTATCGAGCGAGAGACTCCCGATCTGATCAAAAATAATGTGAGGCTTACGATGATAGGGGATGTTGAGCGTATGCCTGCCGAGGCGTTGGAGCGTCTGCGCGGCTGTATGGCGCGGACAGCCCACTGCACCGGGCTTACTCTAAACCTGGCACTGAGTTATTCGTCAAGGTGGGAGCTGACCGATGCGGCACGCCGTATGGCAGCCGATGCCGCTGCGGGGAAACTTAACCCTGATGAGGTTGACGAGCAGACTGTGAGCCGGTATTTGACAACGGCTTCCATGCCGGATCCGGATTTGCTGATACGCACCGGGGGTGATGTGAGAGTCAGCAATTTCCTGCTGTGGCAGATAGCGTATTCGGAGCTGTATTTCACTCAGACCTACTGGCCTGACTTCTCGAAGGATGATTTCAGGAAGGCCGTGATGCAGTTCGGCAGCCGTGAGCGCCGTTTCGGCCTGACGGGTGAACAGGTAAGGGGTGGTGAAATTTCCGATTCAGCCGACCGTTGAGATTGCTGATGGCATTTTAAATTGAAAAACAGATAATTATGCGATATAAGTTGCTCCCGACACTTCTCTCTCTGATGATGACCGCTTTCGCGCTTGATGCGCAAGAGAGGGTTGACACGATATATAATCCGCCGATAGTCTACACCGGGCTGCCTGCGTCATATGAAATTGCCGACATTCAGGTCAAAGGGGCTGACAATTATGAGGATTATATCGTGATAGGCTATTCCGGGCTTAAGAAAGGGGAGGTGATAGAGATTCCGGGCAACGACATCACGACTGCCGTGAAACGCCTTATGCGTCAGGGACTGTTCGCGCAGGCGCAGGTGGTGGTCGACAAGATTGCCGGCGACAAGGTGTGGCTTACGCTCAACCTCCGCACCCAGCCGAGAATTTCGGAAGTGAAGTATTCCGGAATGAAGAAGAGCGAGCGTGAGGATATCCAGAAGCGCCTGCAGCTTATGAAAGGTAACCAGATTACGCAGAATATCGTGAACAGGGCTACCGATATCGTGAAGAAGTATTATTCGGAAAAGGGGTTCGGCAAGGCCGATGTCAAGGTGTGGCTTCAGGAAGACCTTTCGCATAAGAACGAGATGATCGTGAATGTTGATGTCGACAAGCACTCGAAGGTCAAGGTGCACAAAATATATATCGACGGCAACGAGGTGATGAGCGACGGGAAGATCAAGCGTGTGATAAAGAAGACCAATGAATCGGGAAACCTGCTCAAGCTCTTCAGTCAGAAGAAGTTTGTTGACCAGGATTATAAGGACGACCTTAACCGCATCATAGAAAAATATAACGAGCTGGGCTATCGCGACGCCAAGATCGTGAAAGACAGCGTTGTTCCCTACGACGAGAAGAAGGTTGATGTCTATATTGACATCGACGAGGGCAAGAAGTATTATCTGAGCAACATATCGTGGGTGGGTAATACGGTCTACAATACCGACCAGCTGAATTATCTTCTGGGCATGAAAGCCGGCGACGTATATAACCAGAAGGAACTTGAGAAGCGCCTGAACACTGACGAGGATGCCGTGTCGAGCGCGTATATGGACAATGGCTATCTGTTCTATCAGCTTGTGCCGATCGAGAAGAATGTGCACGGCGACTCGATAGATCTGGAGCTGCGTATGTTCGAAGGGCCTCAGGCGCGTGTGAACAAGGTGGTTATCAATGGTAACGACCGTCTGTATGAGAAGGTTGTGCGCCGCGAACTCCGCGTCAAGCCCGGCGAGCTGTTCAGCAAGAGCGACCTTATCCGTTCGGCCCGAGAGATTGCGCAGACAGGTCACTTTGACCCTGAGACGATGGATCCGCGTGTGGAACCCAATGAGGAGAACGGCACGGTGGATGTTATTTTCAATCTCGAATCGAAGGCCAACGACCAGATCGAATTCTCGCTGGGATGGGGTCAGACAGGCCTTATTGGTAAAATCGCGCTTAAATTCACGAACTTCTCGATGAAGAATCTGTTCAATCCGAGTTCGTTCAAGGGGATAATTCCACAGGGTGAGGGTCAGACGTTTACGATCAGCGCCCAGACCAACGCCCGTTATTACCAGATGTATTCGGTGTCGTTCCTCGACCCGTGGTTTGGGGGCAAGCGTCCGAATTCATTGCAGATTTCGGGCTATTACAGCCGTCAGACAGGTGTGAACTCGTCGTATTATAACAGCAACTGGTCGAATCCGTATCTTTACGGAGGTTACGGATATGGCTACGGGTATGGTTCGAACTATTACAACGACTACTACACGAATTCCATCCAGAATGCCTATGACCCCAACAAGGTGCTTCAGATGGCCGGTATAACCGTGGGATTCGGAAAGCGCCTGAACTGGCCCGACGACTTCTTCACGTTTACTACCGAGCTGAGTTACAACTGGTATTATCTAAAGAACTGGGAGTATCTCTATTATATGAACAACGGTACGTCGAACGCTCTTGTGCTGGGTCTTACGCTTGCGCGCAACTCGATCGACAACCCTCTTTACACCCGCCGCGGATCGCAGTTCTCGCTCAACCTGCAGCTGACCCCTCCGGCGTCGCTGTTCGGAAACAAGAACTGGGAGAAGCTCTACAACGAGAATACTACCAACTCCAAGAAGGAGCTTTACAAGTGGATAGAATACTGGAAGTTGCGTTTCAAATCGCGTACATACACTCCGCTTACCGATCCCGACGGGAAATGGACACTCGTGCTGATGACCCGTGCCGACATCGGTCTGCTGGGCAGCTATAACAAATGGCTCAAATCACCGTTCGAGACCTTCTATGTGGGTGGCGACGGCATGAGCGGCTCATATACCTATGCAACCGAGACCATTGCGTTGCGCGGTTATGAGAACGGTTCGCTTACGCCATGGGGTCGTGAGGGATACGCCTACACGCGCTTCGGTGTCGAGCTTCATTTCCCCTTCATGCTTCAGCCCACTACCACGATCTACGGTCTGGTGTTTGCCGAGGGTGGTAACGCGTGGACGTCGGTCAAGGATTTCTCTCCGTTCAACATGAAGCGCAGTGCCGGTGCCGGTGTGCGTATCTTCCTTCCGATGGTTGGTCTGATGGGTATCGACTGGGCTTACGGTTTCGACACCGTGAACGGTCAGAAGGGTGGCTCGCACTTCCACTTTATCCTCGGTCAGGAGTTCTGATCGCGGGTGGGCGAGGGGCTTGAGGGCGCTGTAATGCCGTTCGGCATAAAGGCTTAAACCTTTTCGGCTCTCAAGCGTCTATATTTTAAGAGGCTTGTGTGACAGGCTGTCTCGTATATTTGATTTATGACACCGGAACATTAACTTAGAAATTGCCATGATGAAAAAAATATTATTGACCCTTGTGCTTGCCGCAGGATTCGCGTTTGCCGGATCGGCCCAGAAGTTTGCGTTGATCGATATGGAGTATATTCTGAAGAATGTGCCTCAGTATGAGATGGCCAACGAGCAGCTGAACCAGCTGTCGATGCGCTGGCAGAAAGAGGTTGAGGCAGCTTCGCAGGAGGCTGACGGGATGTATAAGCAGTATCTTTCAGACAAGGTGTTCCTGACAGAGGAACAGGTGAAGAAACGCGAGGAGGAGATTGTGGCCAAGGAGCAGGAAGCCACCGAACTGCGATACAAGTATTTTGGCCCGGAAGGGGAGCTTTACAAGAAACGCCAGACTTTGATGAAGCCGATTCAGGACGATATTTACAACGCTGTCAAAAAGCTTTCGGAGGAGCGTGGCTATCAGGCTATTTTCGACCGGGCTTCATCGGCCAACATCATCTATGCCTCGCCCCGTATAGATGTGAGCAATGAGGTGCTTGCCAAACTGGGATATAAATAAG
>CAMWTV010000065.1 GCA_947177215.1 uncultured Muribaculaceae bacterium | reverse complement strand
CATTGCTCCGCAAAGAGCGGCGGCAGCAATTGTCAGTAGTTTTTTCATCGGAATTTTTTAACTGGTGAAAAAGCAATTGATGAATAGAATGAACCTTCAGAACCCGTTGTGGCAATTTTTCGGTAAAATCCACTCATTGACGGGTTCAGAGTGTAAATATACGCAAAAAAACCGTGCTGACGCCAACCGTCAGGAAAAAGTTGGCAAAGAACCGGTCTTTACTACTCACCGGCCACTCAGAGCCGGCGACAAGAGCAAGAACCGTTTTTACACATACGCAGACTGATTTTTTTGCGGAAAGAATGAAAAAAAGTCAGAATGCCCTTGAAATTCAGCAAAAAACAGCTAACTTTGCCGAGCCTTTCGGGGCATCATGGGAAAATTGTGTCTTTTCGACACCGTAATTCCATGACAGAGATTTCAATTAACCATATTTATTAACCTATTTTTCAATGACTGAAGAAGTTAAAAACTCTCCAATCGCCGATTTCGATTGGGATGCCTATGAGAAAGGCGAAACCAAGAGCGACAAATCACGTGAGGAACTCACCAAAACCTATGACGAATCGCTCAACACCGTCAAAGACAAAGATGTAATCGAAGGTACCATCATCGCCCTCAACAAGCGCGAGGCAGTGGTTAACATCGGCTACAAATCAGACGGTATCATCCCCATGAACGAATTCCGCTACAACCCCGACATCAAGATCGGCGACGTTGTGGAAGTGTTCATCGAAAACCAGGAGGACAAGAAAGGTCAGCTTATCCTCTCACACCGCAAAGCCCGTGCATCGCGCTCTTGGGAGCGTGTCAACCAGGCTCTGGAAAACGACGAAATCATCAAGGGTTACATCAAATGCCGCACCAAAGGCGGCATGATCGTCGATGTGTTCGGCATCGAGGCCTTCCTCCCCGGCTCACAGATCGACGTCAAGCCCATCCGCGACTATGATATCTTCGTTGGCAAGACCATGGAATTCAAGGTTGTTAAAATCAACCCCGAGTTCAAGAACGTGGTTGTAAGCCACAAAGCCCTCATCGAAGCCGAGCTCGAGCAGCAGAAGCGCGAAATCATCGCCAAGCTCGAAAAAGGCCAGGTGCTCGAAGGCACTGTCAAGAACATCACCTCTTACGGTGTGTTCATCGACCTGGGCGGCGTTGACGGTCTTATCCACATCACCGACCTCTCTTGGGGCCGCGTGAACCACCCCGAAGAGGTTGTCAGCCTCGACCAGAAGCTCAACGTGGTTATTCTCGACTTCGACGACGAGAAGAAGCGCATCGCCCTGGGTCTCAAGCAGCTCATGCCCCATCCCTGGGATGCACTGGCCGCTGACATCAAGGTTGGCGACAAGGTGAAGGGTAAAGTTGTCGTTATGGCCGACTACGGCGCATTCGTTGAAGTAGCCCCCGGCGTAGAGGGTCTGATCCACGTAAGCGAAATGTCGTGGAGCCAGCACCTGCGCAGCGCACAGGACTTCATGAAGGTTGGCGACGAGGTAGAGGCAGTTGTTCTCACACTCGACCGCGACGAGCGCAAGATGAGCCTCGGCATCAAACAGCTCAAACAGGATCCCTGGCAGGATATCGAAGAGAAATATCCCGTAGGTTCGAAGCACACCGCCAAAGTGCGTAACTTCACCAACTTCGGTGTGTTCGTAGAGATCGAAGAGGGCGTTGACGGCCTCATCCACATCTCTGACCTCTCATGGACCAAGAAGGTTAAACACCCCTCTGAATTCACTCAGATCGGTGCCGACATCGAAGTTGTTGTTCTCGAAATCGACAAAGACAACCGTCGTCTGTCGCTCGGCCACAAGCAGCTCGAAGAGAACCCCTGGGATGTGTTTGAAACCGTGTTCACCGTTGGTTCGGTTCACCCCGGAACCATCGTCGAGATGCTCGACAAGGGCGCTGTTATCCAGCTTCCCTATGGCGTTGAAGGCTTCGCTACTCCCAAACACCTCGTTAAAGAGGACGGCTCACAGGCCAAGGTTGACGAGAAGCTCGACTTCAAGGTGATCGAATTCAACAAAGACAGCAAGCGCATCATCCTCAGCCACAGCCGCATTTTCGAAGATGAGGCTAAGGCAGAGAAGGCAGAAGCCCGCAAGGCAAAACGCGCTCCCCGCAAGGAAGAGGCTCCCGCCATGGCTCAGCCCGCTGTAGAGAAAACCACTCTCGGCGACATCGAGGCTCTCGCTGCCCTGAAAGAGAAACTCGCCGGCAAAGCCTGATCGGTTTAGCCGCAATAACATTGAAAGCCGCCCTGACGGGGCGGCTTTCTTTTTTTATGCCATCATTTATCAGTGAGGCCACCTAACGCCGGCGACGCAACGGCATGTTTTTCCAGTCGAGGTAAACGCGCAACATTATGCGCTGATAGAAAATAAAACTGTTGCGCGCCACATTGAAATCGAGCGACGCTTCAAGGTCGACCCACCGGTTGCGCACAATTCGCGCATAGATGTCGGTGCGGTTGTAGAACGGCGAACTGTAAAACGGCTCGCCTGGATATAAGGCTCCGCGGAACTCGCTGTATGACGGCAGAAGGCGTTTGCCCGCATAGAGCGAATTGCGCACTCCGAGCCAGCGCCATTCGGCCACGACATCGAACCATCCCCCTCCGGGCGCCGTCCAGTTGTCATAAGCGCGGTTGCGCTCAACCGTGAGCAGGCCCCCGGCGCGAACATAGAGGCTGTCAAGAGGAGTGTCGCCGCTTAAATCGACGCCCACATAGGGATTGACCAGAAAGTTATCGACAATGTGCTGGTTGGCGGGGGAATGCTTCACAAGCGCGTAATGGTTCATCATCAGATGGCCCCCGATGAAGAAACGCCCGGCCCGTGGTGCCCACTGGCCGTGAAAAACGATATTGAACGCCTCGCGTTGTGTGGTTGTCTGCATCTGGCGCCAGTCGAGATAGAAATCGACAAATGCCGAGGGAGAATGATACTGGGCCAGCACACCACGGATATTATGCTGGAAATAGGTAAGAGAGTCGCACCACAGAAATCCCGGTAACGGCTCATGGAGATGAGTGCGCGGAAACATACCCATCGAGAGCGACCAGCGCCGGGCCTCATGACGGTAATACAGCGTAGGCGACACCCGTGCGCCACCCCATTCGCGTCCGATGGGCTGGTTCCACACCACACCTCCCGAAATGCGGTCGCGCTCCGAAAAAGCCACTCCGATCTCAGGCGCGAGATTCGTGAAGAAATAGGTTTCGGTGGGAGTGTAGCTGTTGTCGCCCTCGCGGTTGTCGAACACCGACCCGAAGTCGATGCTCCACGTAAGTTTCTGCCCCCAGGCATTAAAAAAGAAAGAGGCTGCGGCCACACACACCAACGCGCACAGCCACTGCCTCGAAAAGGTTCTGTCAAAAAAGATTTTCATATGCGGCAAAATATATATGCCGCAAAAATAGTGAAATTTCCGTTAAAAGGCGTTGTCAACACCGACCGTTCAACGGTTTCGACGCATGCGTCGGAAACGACGCACGGTAGAGTTGGCACAATGGCCTGCGAAGAACGATGCCACCACCATCATGCCAAGCCCTGCGATAAGCACTTTATGGAGCCTTTCACGGCGTTCATGGCTGCGGATCTCCTGCTCCACCGATGCCAGACCCTGAATCTCTTTCTGTTCGTAATTCTCAAAAAATTTCATATCCGTCAGTTTTTAGTTACACATAATTTACAATCATCTGTCTCCGCCCGCATTATTTTTGCCGTGGCTCATAGGGATAACAACACCGATGTGACAAAAGTTTCATATATTTGCAGACATGATTCTGTTTCTTAGCACCAACGACACTCTTGGCGGCGCCGCCACGGTGACTTTCAGGCTTGTAGAGGAGTTGCGCCGGCGCGGCACCGACGCCCGGATGCTTGTGGCCCGCAAAGACAGCGATGCCGAATGGGTGGCAAAGGTATCTCCTATGGCACATATGACGGCCAAAATTGCCGAACGGGCAGAAATTCTCATCAGCCGGAGGTTTGACACCAAGGGGTTGTGGAAGGTGTCGACAGGGCGTTTCGGCGCCCGTGTAAGCAGCCATCCGTGGGTCAAAGAAGCCGACACGGTGATTCTCGGATGGATCAACCAGGGGTTCGTGTCGCTCGGCGACATCAGAAAGATTACTGAAGAGGGAAAGGAGATTGTGTGGATGATGCACGACCTTTGGTGTGCCACCGGCATATGCCATCTGCCGGGCGAATGCACGCGTTTTAAGGCCGATTGCGGCGAATGTCCGCTGCTCGACAGGGCCGAATACCATAACGACCTTTCCCGACGCGTATGGCGGCTTAAAATGGCTCTGTGGGGCAATGCAGACAAATGCCTGATACGCTTTGTCGCCGTCAGCCGTTGGCAACGCGATGAGGCGGCTGCAAGCCGGCTTCTCCGCGACAGGGAGATAGATGTGCTGCCTCATGCCTTTCCGGTCGAGAACTACCCTACCGCACCTTGCCTGGACGCGCTGCCGCATGAGCTTGAATTTCTATCAGCGATGCCGCATGGAAGGAAGCTGATAGTGATGGGGGCGGCCCGCCTTGACGATCCGGTCAAAGACCTCCCTATGGCTGTCAAGGCCCTTAACCGTATGGCGGAACTGCATCCCGAGACAGCCGCGGATTGCGAGGTCGTGTTTTTCGGTGATATCAGAGACAGTTCCGTTCTTGATGCACTGAAGGTGTCGTGGCGCCATATCGGCATGATGACCTCAGAAAACCTCAGGCAACTCTACGCCGCCGCCACAGTGGTGCTTTCTACCTCCCGATATGAAACCATGGGGGCCACGCTGATGGAAGGTATGGCTGCTGGCGCCACCCCGGTGACTTTCGGAAGAGGCGGACAGACAGACATTGTTACCGACGGTGAGAACGGGTATATCGCTTCCTATGGGTCAGCCGACTCGGTGGCCGATTGCCTTGCGCGGGCACTTAAAGCGCCATTTCCACGCAAAGAGCAGCATGATTCGGTTGCACGCCGTTTCTCGGCCGATGCCGTGGCCTCACGTTTTCTTGAAATTATCGCCCGTAAATGAACTTCCCTGCGGCTATGATGTTAAAGAGATAATCAACAACCCATTTTAAACCACAGAATATCCATGGAATATTTGACTAACGAGAAGCTTGTGATTGTCGGCGCCGCCGGCATGATCGGCTCAAACATGGCCCAGACGGCCCTGATGATGCACCTCACCCCTAACATCTGCCTGTACGACCCCTACGGGCCGGCACTTGAAGGTGTGGCCGAAGAGTTGCGCCACTGTGCCTTCGAGGGCGCCGAAATCACTTTCACAACCGATGTAAAGGAAGCTCTCACCGGAGCCGCTTATATCGTTAACTCGGGTGGCGCCGCCCGTAAAGCCGGCATGACCCGTGAAGATCTGCTCAAAGGGAACGCTCTTATCGCAGAGCAGTTCGGTAAGGATGTGCGCGCATACTGTCCCGATGTGAAACATGTTGTGGTGGTTTTCAACCCTGCCGACATAACAGGTCTTATTACGCTGCTTTACTCAGGGCTGAAGCCTTCGCAGGTCACAACCCTTGCCGCGCTCGACTCGACACGTCTGCAAAGCGAGCTGTCGAAATATCTGCATCTTCCCGCAGCCGAAATAGTGAACTGCCGCACATATGGAGGCCATGGCGAGCAGATGGCAGTGTTCGCATCGACAACAAAAGTCGACGGCAAGCCACTCGACACCATTATCGGCACAGCCACTCTGCCTGAAAAAGATTGGGAAGAGCTTAAAGTGCGTGTGATACAGGGCGGAAAGAATATCATCGAGCTGCGTGGCCGCTCGTCGTTCCAGAGCCCGGCATATCTGTCGATCGAAATGATCGCCGCCGCCATGGGTGGCAAACCATTCCGCTGGCCGGCCGGCGTTTATGTTGACAACGGCAAATTCAGCCACATCATGATGGCAATGGAGACCTCTATAACCAAGAACGGTGTGGAAGTCATGCCCGTAAAAGGCACTCCGGCCGAAGAGAAAGAGCTTGAAAAGAGCTATGAGCACCTGTGCAAGCTCCGCGACGAGGTAATCTCTATGGGAGTGCTTCCCCCGATCGACAAGTGGCATGAGCTGAACCCGAACATCCGCTGATCGGGTAATGGCCTAAATACAGCACGCAGTGCGGTGACTTTCACCGCACTGCGCTTTTTTATGAGAGTGTAAGTTTGAAATCGGTTATGAAGCCTGCAAGCTGGGGATTGGTCTCGACGAGATGGTTGAGAACATCGCGGTCGCTCCATGCCGTCGGGGCTGCGGCATCCTCGTTCAGATCGAGCTTGAAATCGATATAATCGTTTGTAAGCTCGGCGCGCAGAAACTCAAGCAGCCGCGGTTTCTCCTGAGTCAGAAGTTCAACCTGCCCCGGATTGACCACTGTGACAACAAACAGCTCCGGATGAGATGGGTCACCGCAGCCAACCGGCCTGTGGGCGCGCATGGTGTTGACGAGCAGATGGGCTTTCGGGTTAGCGGCCATATATTTTTCCCACGCAGCTGTCAGGGCATCTTCAGAAACCGGATTACGATGGCGTGGGGCCACAGCTCCGGGAGCGGCAGAAACCTCGCTTTTCTGCTCTGCGAAAGCCGATGCAAGCGACACATGGCCGCGGCCTGCAACCCGGCCCGGTGTGCGCGCGGGTGGCGCAGGGGCAACACGTGGCGCAGAGGGGACGGAAACCGCCGGCGAGTGTGACACTGCCGGTCGCACGGTCTGAGGCTGGGTCTGGGCCGGGGGCACTGACGCCGGCTGCTGACGTGGTGTGGCGCGATAAGGGGCGGCCGCCTCGGCAGTGCTGTCGGCCACCTCTATTTTTTTGAGTCGCTGCCCCTCTCCGGCGCCACTATAAATGGGGGAGGGGCCTGTTTGTTGGCACAGTCTGATGAGCAGAAGCTCGACAAGGAAAGTCTTGCTCGACGCCTGCCGGTAGGCAAGATCGGCTTCGTTACACAGACTCATGGCGGCATAGAAAAACTCAGGCTCGAGAGTCGCGCCCTGTGCAGCCATCGCTTCGCGCGTGGCCTCGTCGGTGTCGAGCAGCGGGAGAGTGAGCGGATTGCGGGCAACCATCAGATCGCGCAGATACTGGGCCAGGCCGTTTATGAAAAACAGTGAGTCGAAACCATGGTCGCGCACATCCTTGTAGACCAGCAGGGCCTCGGGCACATTGCCCGACTTGAAAGCCTCGACAAGACGCGAATAATAGCGTTCGTCGAGCACATTGAGGTTGTCGATGGCCGACTGATATGTTATGGCGCCTCTCGACGAGGCCGCCACCTGATCGAAAATCGACAAGGCGTCGCGCATGGCGCCGTCGGCTTTGCGCGCTATGACGTTGAGGGCCGAACGCTCTGCGGTGATACCCTCCTGCGATGCCACATACTGAAGGTGGTCAACGATGTCGGCAATTGTTATGCGCGAGAAATCGTAGATCTGACACCGTGACAGGATGGTGGGTATGATTTTGTGTTTCTCGGTTGTGGCGAGAATGAATATCACATACGAGGGTGGCTCCTCCAGGGTTTTCAGAAAGGCGTTGAACGCGGCCGACGAAAGCATGTGAACCTCGTCGATGATAAACACGCGGTAGCGCCCTTCGGTGGGGGGAACAAGCACCTGGTCGGTAAGCTCGCGGATGTCGTTCACACTGTTGTTTGACGCGGCGTCAAGCTCAAGGATGTTGAGCGAACGGTTTTCGTTGAACTGCCGGCATGAGGCGCATTCGTTGCAAGGATCGCCATCGGGAGTGGGGTGCTCGCAGTTGATGGTCTTTGCAAAGATGCGGGCACACGACGTTTTTCCGACTCCACGCGAACCGCAGAAGAGATAGGCATGCGCCAGGCGGTTTGTTGCGATAGCGTTGCGTAAAGTGGCTGTAAGAGCCTTCTGCCCCACTACCGACGAGAATGTCGACGGACGGTATTTTCGCGCCGATACGATATAGTTTTCTTCCATGAGAGAATGTTGAGTCTTTAGAAAAACTGGGGTCAGCGCGAAAGCTTCATTGCGGCGGCGGAGCCGTCGGCCATCACAATCCGCACGATCATCACGGGTGAGCTCCATGCCGATGTGTCGACTCTCATGCCTGTGGAGTCGGCAGCAGACGGGAGAGTGAACCGGCGACCGACGGCATCAAAAATCTCGACTCCGGCTATTGTCTGCGGCGCTGTCAGAACGAGTGTCAGTCCTTCGAAGCGGGCTTCGACACTTGCATCAACAGCTGCCGTTTCGTTTTTGCCAGTGCTACCGGCCTGCACCTTGAATTCTTTCCATTGCGGAGTCGAGGAGTATTCATTTAACAGCTCGGTAGGAACTGTCAGCACAACCGAGTTCTGGTCTACCCCACTCCACACATCGGCACCAAGCGCCGGTACCCTGACCGTGGTTTCGGCTGAGAGAGCGGCAAGGTCAGACCATCCGGCCATGGCACAGTCTCCGATATAGCCCAGCGAGGGGGGGAACTCGAATTTCTGCACCCCCTTCCATCCGGCAAGCGAATAGTTGCCCAGACGCTCAACGGCGGTGCCGGCTATCAGTTCCGTCTGAGCCGCGCCGATCCCCTTCAGAGCATAGTCGTCGATTTCCTGAAGCGTAGAGGGAAGCTCATTGAGAGCAAGCGTAGAGTCGTCGAAAAAAGCCCCCGCTCCGATTGTTGTCACACCTTCGGGAAGCGCCACTGAAACAAGATTTTTATTGGCTGCAAACGCCCACGGAGCCACCGATGTGAGATTCTCACAGAACGATAGGTCGACAGAGTGCAAGGAGGCACCGTAGAAGGCCCTCTCGCCGAGCGTTTCAAGCCCGGCAGGAAAGATGATATTATCAAGCGACGAGCATCCGGCAAAAGCGTTGTTGCCGATCTGCTTTAGCTCCGAAGGCAAAACCACCGAACTCAGCGACACACAGCCCTGGAAAACCGACGGGGATATGCTCTCGAGGCTTCCGGCAATCTCGACCGACCGCAATGCGGTGCAACCGCTGAAAGCGCCGTTGCCGACCGAACGGACTGAGGCGGGGATGATGACTGTTTCAAGATTGCGCGAGTTGCTGAACGCCGACCGGCCTATCGTTTCCACAAACCGTGGAATAACGATTGTAGTGGCGTCGATGTCGGCCAAAGCACCGTCGCCGATATGGCTCAGTGTGCTCGGGAGGTGTATGGTGCGGGCTTTGACACTCATAAGCGCCCCCTCGGGCAGAGTGCCGGGTGCGCCTTCGGTGCGGCCGTTGAATGTGGCCTCGCCGCTATAAGCCACAACGGTGGCTCCCGACAGATCGAGATTATCGAGAGAGCGCATCTCCTGACTGATAAAATCAAAATCGACGGCATTGATCGAGCCGCTGACCACAAGCGATGTCGCGTCGGTGTCGGCCCCTACCGCCTGCCGCAGCCCTCCGGCCCCGGTGGTTACCGTAAGGGAATACGCCCCCGGCGCTACCGCAGCCATAAATCCTGTAAGCGCCAAGGCGCCAAGGCTGAATATCTTCATATAAAACTCCTGTTCAATTCTGTGACATGTTCCCGCCCCATGCTTTTATCAACTCATGTCACCCCCAATTTATTGCTTTATGCAAAGTTACAATTTTTTCCATCCCCAGCAAAAAAGGCTGACAGATAGCGGCTGAAAATATAGGCAGCTTCCATCGGGATAAGCAATAAGCATGCTGAAATCGCGTTAAACTATCGGAACATCAAGAATCAACATGGGGAAAAACATCTATCGGGAACCAATGAAATCATTAAAAATAATATTCGCTTTTATCACGCTGATGGCTATGGCTTCGGCGGGTCTGACTTCGTGTATCGAAGACGCCATATCGACGTCGGCCGCCGACCAGCCCGTATTCTCTACCGACACCGTGAGAATGGGAGAACTGTTCACGCTCGACGCTTCGCCCACGCAGCGTTTTATTGTGTATAACCGCCACAGCAAAGGTTTAAACATAAGCCGCATAGCTTTTGCCGATGACCCCGACGGGGTGTTCAGGATAAATGTCGACGGCATGAGCGGCCGTGAGTTCAACAACGTGGAGATACGCGCAAAAGATTCGATCTTTGTTTTTGTCGAGACCACCCTGCCGGAAAACGGGCTTGACAAGCCGGCCGATATTCTGGCCCATATTGAGTTTCTGACCAACGGTGTGACCAGCAAGATGCCTGTGAAAGCCACCGGGCGCGATGCCGTGAGGCTGAAAGGTGACGTGCGATTTGCCGGCGATGACGTTCTTGAAGGGAAAAAGCCTATCCATGTCTACGACAGCCTTGTGGTGGAACAGGGGGGGAGACTGACCATAAAGGAGGGGGTGGAACTGTATTTCCACGAAAACGCCCGTGTGGTTGTGCACGGAAC
>CAMWTV010000064.1 GCA_947177215.1 uncultured Muribaculaceae bacterium | reverse complement strand
TCCAGTAACCTGCCAGATTGGCAAGAAAAATGTCGTTGACAAGTTTGCGCAACCACGGAGTGTAGCTGAGCGAGACTGCCGCCTGGGAATAGGCGAACGCATACTTCGACGGATTCCAGAACTGCGAGTTGGCGTCAGGATCAGTTGCCGCGCCAAGGTCGCCCATCGAGGCGCTGCGGGCATCGGGAGCTATGCTTAACGAAGTCACACCGGTTTGAATCGGATTGAACTCATCTTTTATGTTATTGTCGGCCAATGCCGTCAAAGCGCCCGAAACCACGACAGCCACGGTTAAGACAGCCCTGCGGAAGGCCTTCGGCAAATTTCTTTCCATTATTCTCATCATTGTCTGGTCAGAGTTGAATAAAGAGCCTTTTCACTGTTTCTGAAGAAGGCTCTTTAAATAAGTTTCTGTATATCTAACTGATTTTCTTCGGTTTTATTGCCCGACGGTGAAATCTTACCATCTCGACAGAGGTCTTAGCATGGCTACCACCTCTTCGTTTTCAAGCGTGCGTTTTTCAGTAAGGCTGTCTACAATGCTGTTGACCACAGCAGCCACCTGCCGGTTGAAAAACACCCGGTGGAAATAATTGAATGTCTTTGTGTAAAGCTCGTTTATCTCATCGTCGTCGAGCGAACATAGCGCCTTCCCCTCGTCTGTAACATGCGCCAGAAGCTGGTCAACAGTCTCACGGGTCACTTCCTCGCCGTTTCTGACCATAGCGCGGCTCAAAAGGTTCGACACCATAAGCCCGGTGACAAGCTGAAAATGGTTCAGACTGTCGTTCCACACGGTTTTAGCCGACATACGCTGGTTCGAGAGATAAAAGAAATCAGGTGTGAACAACAGCCCGTGGTCTGCCTCGGCATCGAGCGAAACCTTGTCGATGAACTTCTCGCTCTCCATAACACCCATACAAACAACCATGCCTCCGAGCCCGTATGCACGGTCGCGCTCGTCACGATATTTCAATGTTATCACTTTTCTCTTATGTCAAGTTGCGACCTCTCAAAGGTCAGTTAATAACCATTATTTTTGTTACACAGGCCGATGAACTGCCGGTTGCGTTCTGGGAAGCCATAACATAATATACGCCGCTTCTTACTCTCTCGCCCGACTGGTTGCAGCCGTCCCACACAAACATCGAGCCGTCGCTGCGACCCTGCGTCACAACATTTCCGGCCGCATCTGTTATCTTCACAAGCGAATTCTCCACAAGGCCCGTAACTGTGATCCATCCTGTGAAATCAGGTCTCACTGGGTTGGGATAGGCATAGACCTCGCTGTAATCCTCCTTGCCCGGAGCCGATGTGGAGTTGTATTCAACCAGACCTGCCGAAGTGCCGAAATACACTTTGTTGCTGTTAGGGTCACACCCCACGGCATAGATGTTGTTCGACGGCAGAATCGAATTGTCAGATGTATAATGCTCTATGATCTCGTCGCCGTTCTCGCTCACAAGATACACGCCCGATCCTATCGTAGAGATCCACTTGCGGTTAGAGGCATCGACCGAGATGCTCGACACCATCTGGCTGTCGAGAAGATAATCGGCGAGGTTCGTGCCGTCGTTGCGCGGCACTTTCAGATGATTCACCGTAGCGGTCGATGATGTGACTTTCGAAATATCGGTTATCTCGAACACACCTTTGTCAGTGCCAACCCACAGGCGCCCTTTCTTGTCTTCCGCAAGAGCGGTGATATGGTCGAAAACCATATCTTTGTTGTCCTGGTCGGTATATTTCGACACAATCAGAGGCTTGTCATCGTTGAGCGACTCCGTTCCCTTGGTGTCGATTATTATTATGCAGTTTGAATATTTGCCCTGACAGAACACAACATAGTCGCCCATTACTATGCCTGAGGCATCACGCTGGTCGTTGTTGAGATCGCTCAGAACATAAGTTTTCCAGTCAGAGGCATTTATCTCCGACGAATCTTTCATTCTTTTCTCAGCAGGCAGACATATTATCGAAGGCTGCGACCCGCGGGTAAAACAGTTGCCATAAATCCACAGGTTGCCGTGACGGTCAACCAACGGCTGCTGCGCCGGCACGGCATAGCCGCTCGAACTTGACGCCACAGGCGAATTGTCGGTGTAATATTTATGGGTCGACTTGCCGTCTTTTATTCTGTAAAGCCCCTCATGGAAGGTTCCTATATAGTAGGCGTCAGCATCGGTCGGATCCTCGAAAATCCGGTAGTTGTAATTCACAAAATAAGGCGCTGTCTTCGAATATCCGTTACGGTTCTGGATCACCACATCATTGCCCGACACGTTGCTTATCCGGTTACCCTCTATCACATTTACATGCGATTTCTTGGGGCTGGCCGGATTAACGCCGAACACAAGCATCTCGCCTAAATTCTGCACATACACTTTGCCGCTACTGCCTATGTGGATGTAATTGACATCGTTGGTGGTCAGGCCGGAACCGGTCTCCACATTCTGTATCTCGGCCATTGCCGACGGGTTGGAAACATCCATGTAGCGCATACCTTCAGCAGAGCCTATCCACATCCGTTTCGGATCGTCGTAATATGACACGAAGTTCCCGTTACCCTCCTTTACTCCTGCTATATAGGTCAGTGTCCCTTCCTTATCATAGCTGTAGATCCCTTCGTTGTTTACAGCATACACTCCGTTCTTGTGGTTTCTAACCGACAGGGTCACATTCTTGGCAAATCCTGTCGACGCTGCCGAAGCCACATGCTGGTTGCTGAGAGTCAGTTTGTCTATATCAACCGTCATGATATAAAGCGAACCGTTGTCGGAAGAGTGTGCGAGCAGAAATTTGTTGTCGCCCAGACCTTTCATCGACCGGTAACTGTTGCGCCCCGCATAATTCGAGCATGTTTTAAGCTGACTGAAATCAGACAGTCGTTCGCTCTGACGGGCAAAATAAAGCACATTGTTGCTGAGCACACCTATCAGATTGTCAGACGCTCCCACCAGCTGCACCGGATCGGTCGAATATGCCGTTTCCTTAACCTCATTCTTCTTTGAGTCATAGGTCACCAGACCGAAATCTGCCGCCACATAGAAGTTATCTTTGCCGAAAGCCACATCGTTGATGGTGCGCGATCTCGACATCAGGGCATCCTTGATATCCGACATGTTCACAATCCGGCCGTCGTCATAGAGCCTGTCGAGATTGCCCGACGCATAGGCCACAACAACGCTCTTTCCGTCGGTCGCAGGATAAACTCCGGTTATGTTGGAATCATTGAGTTTGTTGGCAACATTCAGCGTGTTCACCTCATATGTGTCTTTGTCAACTCTGTAAAGCGATCCCGACGACATGTAATAGGCATATGTGTCGGTCTCAACTATTCTTTCAACAGTGTTGAATGCCGAAAACAGAGTCCAGCCGCCCACGGCAACCTGGGCCGGCATAACAGCCGGAATCAGCGCCAGAAGCATTGCAAACAGTTTCTTTATCATCGTCATAAATTTATTCATCCAAAAAATTCCATCAGTTTGTCAAGAGCCCTGCGGCGGTGGCTTAACGAGTTTTTTTCGTCGGCGCCCATTTCGGCGAATGTAAGTGATTTCCCCGCCGGACGGAAAACCGGATCATATCCGAATCCGTCCTTACCCATGGGGATGCAGGTGATCTCACCTTCCACAATACCCTCGAAACAATGCTCCTCTCCTCCTGAAATCAGAGCTATCACTGTGCGGAAACGGGCCTTGCGGTCTGAAACACCGTTCATGTTGGCGAGCAGAAGCCGCATGTTGGCTTCAGAATCGTGATCGGCGCCACAGGCAGCCGAAGCATATCTGGCCGACCTTACACCTGGCTCCCCTCCAAGGGCATCCACTTCCAGACCTGTGTCGTCGGCGAAACAGTCGAAGCCATATCTCTCTTTAACCCATCTGGCCTTTATAAGAGCGTTCCCCTCGAGGGTAGAGGCGGTTTCAGGTATATCGTCAACACATCCTATATCGCCAAGCGACAGAATCTGACATCGGTCACCCACTATCTCTCTGACCTCTTTGAGTTTATGCGCGTTATTTGTGGCAAATACTATTTTTTCAGGAAAATCCATGCTCTTATCAGGGTTGGGTTACAGCATTACTTTGCTAATAATTAACGGCTTTACAGCCATTTTATTGTATTATCGCAGATAACCGCTCCCGGCAGAATCTTCTTCCTCGGGAGCGGTTATCATTTATCTTGTCGCGGCTGTCAGCCGAGCACTATGTTGACAATCTTTTTCGGAACAACAATAACTTTGCGGATGCTCTTCCCTTCGATCCATTTTGCGGTGTTCTCGTGGGCCATCACAAGACGCTCAACCTCGTCGGCCGGCATATCGGCGGCAACGCTCACGTTGAAGCGCGCCTTGCCGTTGAAGCTCACTGCATAGTTAACGCTCGATTCCTTGAGATATTCTTCGTTCCATTCAGGCCATACGGCGTCGCACACTGTGGTCTCATTGCCCAGCGCATGCCAGAGTTCTTCGGCCACATGCGGCGCGAAGGGGGCCAGAAGCACAACCAGATCGCCGAGCACCTCGCGGCTGCGGCACTTCTGCGAACTGAGTTCGTTTACACAGATCATGAACGCGCTTACCGAAGTGTTGTAGGAGAAGTTCTCTATATCGGCCGTAACTTTCTTTATCAGCTTGTGAATGGACTTGAGCGATTCTGCCGACGGTTTCTCGTCAGTAACCAGAAGTGTGTCGCCTTTGTAGAAGAGGTTCCAGAGCTTTTTTATGAAACGGTTAACACCGTCGATGCCGTTAGTGTCCCACGGCTTGCTCTGCTCCACAGGCCCCAGGAACATCTCATACAGACGCAGTGTGTCGGCACCGTAGCGCTCTACTATGTCGTCGGGATTTACCACATTGAACATAGATTTCGACATCTTTTCAACAGCATATCCGCACACATATTTCCCGTCTTCAAGAATGAATTCGGCATCGGCATATTCCGGCCTCCAGGCCCTGAACTTATCCACATCGAGAATATCGTTCGACACAATGTTAACGTCGACATGGATGGGTGTGGTGTCATAATCCTTACGCAGATTATACGACACGAATGTGTTGGTGTCCTTGATGCGGTAAACGAAATTGCTCCGCCCCTGGATCATACCCTGGTTGATTAGCTTGCGGAACGGCTCGTTCTCACACACCTGCTCAATGTCATACAGGAATTTGTTCCAGAAACGCGAATATATCAGATGACCTGTGGCGTGTTCGGTGCCACCCACATAAAGGTCGACGTTGCGCCAGTATTCATTGGCCTCCTTGCCTACAAGAGCCTCGTTGTTGCGCGGATCCATGTAGCGCAGATAATAGGCCGACGAACCGGCGAATCCGGGCATGGTGTTGAGTTCAAGCGGATCTCCTTCGGCAGTCTGCCAGTTAACGGCACGTCCCAGAGGGGGTTCGCCCGTTTCCGTAGGCAGATACTTGTCGATCTCAGGCAGCAGCAGCGGCAGCTCTTTCACATCGAGCATGCAGGGCACTCCCTCTTTGTAATATACAGGGAAAGGTTCTCCCCAGTAACGCTGGCGGCTGAAAATGGCATCGCGCAGACGATAGTTCACCTTCACCTTTCCTATCCCCTTCTCCTCGATAAATTTCTTGGTGGCGGCGATAGCGTCTTTCACTTCCATGCCGTCGAGATCCAGTTCCGGGCCTTTTGAGTTGATCATTTTACCTTCCTTGGCGTCGAAGCTCTCTTCGCTCACGTCAGCACCCTCTATCAGAGGTATCACCGGCAGACCGAAATGACGCGCGAAAGCATAGTCGCGGCTGTCGTGGGCGGGCACAGCCATAATGGCGCCGGTTCCATAGCCGGCAAGCACATAATCGCTCACATAAACCGGAATCTCCTTGCCCGAAAGCGGATTTATGGCATAGGCTCCGGTAAACACTCCCGACACTTTTTTGTCGATCATGCGCTCACGCTCGGTCTTATGTTTTATCTCTTCGCGATAAGCCCTGACTGCATCTTTCTGTTCGTCAGTGGTTATCATGTCTACATATTTGCTCTCGGGCGCAAGCACCATGAAGGTTACCCCGAAAACCGTGTCGGCGCGGGTGGTGAAAATTGTCATCTCCACATCGCTGTTCTTTATCTTGAACTGCATTTCGGCACCTTCCGAACGGCCTATCCAGTTGCGCTGGGTCTCTTTGATGGAGTCAGACCACTCGAGAGTTTCCAGATCGTCGAGCAGACGCGGAGCATAGGCGCTGACCCTCAGACACCACTGCCACATGAGTTTCTGCTCCACAGGATAGCCTCCGCGTATCGACACACCTTCGCTCACCTCATCGTTGGCAAGCACTGTGCCGAGTTTCGGACACCAGTTCACCATAGTGTTTCCGAGATAGGCCAGACGATAGTTCATGAGCGTGTCGCTCTTCTGCTTGTTGTCCATCGCCTTCCACTCTTCGGCGGTGAAATCAAGCTTTTTGGTCTGGGCGGCCGTTATCCCCGCGCTTCCGTTTTTCTCGAAATGGCTTATCAGATCCGACACCGGCATGGCTTTGTTAAGCCTGGTGTCGAAATAATGGTTGAACATCTCGATAAACGCCCACTGTGTCCATTTGTAATATTCCGGATCACAGGTGCGGATCTCTCTGTCCCAGTCATAGCAGAAACCTATGCGGTCAAGCTGCCCGCGGTAACGGGCAATGTTCTCGCGTGTGGTAACCTCAGGATGCTGCCCTGTCTGTATGGCATATTGCTCGGCAGGCAATCCGTAGGCGTCATAGCCCATGGGATGAAGCACATTGAAACCGCGCAGACGTTTGTAACGGGCAAATATATCCGAAGCTATATAGCCGAGAGGATGCCCGACATGAAGCCCCGCTCCCGAAGGATAGGGAAACATGTCAAGAACATAGAATTTAGGTTTACTCTTATCTGTTTCTGTTTTATAGGTCTTGTTATCCTTCCAATACTGTTGCCAGCGCTGTTCTATCTCTTTGTGCCTGTAATCCATTATATACTGTGGGTTAATTTTATCTTGTTTAAATAAATTCAGCTCATCGAAAGCATGCGTTCGATAGGCTTTATGGCAGCTTCGGCCACACGGGCGTCGACCGTTATTTCGGGCTGCTCGTATCTGAGCGAATTATAAAGTTTCTCAAGAGTGTTGAGCTTCATGAAACTGCAGTCGTTGCAGGCGCATGTGCTGTCGTCGGGAGGAGCAGGTATAAAAGTCTTGTCCGGACAGCGTTTCATCATCTCATGCAGAATTCCGCTCTCCGTGGCCACAATAAACTCGGTGGCATCGCTCTCCACGGCATACTGAAGCAGGGCCGCCGTGCTGCCCACCTTGTCGGCGAGCATCACCACGCTCTTGCGGCACTCGGGATGCACCAGCAGTCGCGCTTCGGGATGTGCCTTTTTCAGATCAATGATCTTTTCGAGCGAGAACTGTTCATGCACGTGGCATGCCCCGTTCCAAAGCTCCATGTTCCGTCCGGTGACAGAGTTTATGTAGTTGCCGAGATTTCTGTCGGGGCCGAAAATTATTTTTGCATCGGCCGGCAGCTGCTCTACTATCTGACGGGCGTTTGACGAAGTGACCACCACATCGGTCAGAGCTTTCACCGCAGCCGAAGTGTTCACATAACTTACCACCGTCGATCCGGGCCTCTCTCTGATGAATTTCTCGAACTCATCGGCCGGACAAGAATCGGCCAGAGAACATCCGGCATTGACATCGGGCACTATCACCTTTTTGTCGGGGCAAAGAATCTTTGCGGTCTCTCCCATAAAGTGAACTCCGCAGAGCACTATCATCCGGTTCGGAAGTTTGCGGGCGATCTGGGCCAGCGCCAGCGAGTCGCCGATGAAATCGGCCACATCCTGGATCTCCCCCTTCTGATAGTAATGGGCCAGCACCACGGCGTCTTTTTCTTTCTTGAGCCGTTCTATCTCTTTTTTGAGATCAAGATTCTTGTCAACTTGAGCATCGACAAATCCTTTTTCAACATTCATTTGTTTATATTTAAAATGATTGAAAAATAATCTTTCAAAAATCAGCTTTCCATAAATATTAATAATGGATGTTGAAACTCATGATAACTTTTATGCTGTTTTCTTGCATTTATAGGTTATTGAACTCCACTCCACATTATCATTATCTTTATCAACACCAACCTATGTTGAGTCTTAGCTGATTAGATGGTTTATCAACATTGTGTTAATAACATGCAAAGTTAATAACTTTCTGCGAATACTGCTATTAATAACTGTGGAAATCACCCTTGAAAACCGCTTGAAAACACTCCTCCGTTGAATTTGCATTTGTCGGCCGGCTATTCTATACATCTCCCGCATGCTACATTCCAAACTTTTCAACACATTTTTCCCAACTCAGCTTTCAACCCGTTTTCAACAGTTGTCCACATGGTTTTCAACACCCTTTTTCAACACCGTTTCACATGTTGAGGCAATAAAAAAACAGTGCCTGTTTTGAATGGCACTGTTATGTTTTACGACTGTCGGTTCTATTAAAGCTCACCCTGCTCCACAGCCACGCACACGCGTTCAATTATGGCGTCTTTCGAATCCTTCTCAGGGTTGTAGCTCCCCTTCAGGCTAACGCCGAAAAGCTTTCCGAACCCTTGCCAGAAGGTGGCGCGGAAAGAGCCGAGAAAAGCTTTCAGAATGTCGTATCCGCTCTGGTCGGTTTCACGCTGTATCAGTTTCACGAGCATCCTCGCCTGGTTGCGCGAAAACTTTTTCAAAGCAGGTTTATACTGGTTGAAAACCGACGATTCCATCTCCTTGAGATATTTTTCACGTTCGGCCTGTGTTGGGAAAGTCTCTATATACTCGTAGGTCTCGAGCAGCGTCTCGCAGATGAGTTTGGCATAGGGGAGCGCTTTTTTCACATCGCGCACAGTGCGCCAGAAAAACTCCTGTTCCTTCTTGTTTTTGAATTTCATCGGAGGAAACACGGTGACGTCGTTGAAAACCAACACAAGCACAGTGTCGCCCTCTTCTGTAACTTTATGATATTTTCCACGAAACACCGGGCGCCTCCCTGTGCCGGGGTTATCGACACTGCGGCTGCCCTGATTCTCCGACCCGTAATAGGCCTCCATTTCCGCCTGCTGCAGTGTCAGCGCATTGATGTCGGCCTTTGCTGCGGTAGCGGAAAAAAGTGAGAGCAGTGTTATGATGATATATCGTGGAAACATAGAGCGTATATCATTATAACGTTTCAATTACTTTTTTAATTGCCCCCTGACGGCAGATTATTGCTTTTTTGGAGGGTAGTCGACGGTATAGTGGAGTCCGCGCGATTCCTTCCGTTCTTTGGCCTGACGCATTATCAGATAACCGACATTGATTATGTTGCGCAACTCGCAGATTTCGCGTGATGCCTTCGAGCATTTAAACAGTTTCTCGGTCTCCTCATAAAGAATGTCTAAGCGGTTCCATGCACGGTCAAGACGCAGATCTGAACGCACTATCCCCACATAGGTTCCCATTATCTGGTTCACTTCGCGGATGCTCTGGGTTATGAGCACCATCTCTTCCGGATGGCGTGTGCCCTCGTCGTTCCATTGTGGCACATCGGTGCGGAAACTGTAATGTCCTATCTGTTCCGATGCGTGGCGGGCGGCGGCATCGGCATAGACCACCGCTTCTATGAGCGAGTTTGAGGCCAGTCTGTTTCCGCCGTGAAGGCCGGTGCATGAGCATTCACCCACGGCATACAGGCGCTTTATTGAAGATTCGCCGTTGCCGTCGACCTTGATGCCTCCGCACAGATAGTGGGCGGCCGGAGCCACAGGAATATAATCTTTTGTTATGTCTATGCCAAGCGACAGACACTTCTGATAGATATTCGGAAAATGGTGGCGCGTCTCCTCCGGGTCTTTGTGTGTGACATCGAGAAAAACATGGTCATCGCCGTTGAGTTTCATCTCCGAGTCTATTGCGCGGGCCACGACATCGCGCGGAGCGAGTTCCAGACGGTCGTC
This sequence comes from uncultured Muribaculaceae bacterium, assembly GCA_947177215.1. Taxonomy (GTDB): domain Bacteria; phylum Bacteroidota; class Bacteroidia; order Bacteroidales; family Muribaculaceae; genus UBA7173. The sequence goes on along the minus strand of CAMWTV010000064.1, from coordinate 412 downwards.
ATATCGCTCCATGAATCTCTCTCCGCGCAGGTTGCGCAGAATGGCGCCATAGCCCCGCATCGCTTCGGTGATCAGAAACGACGGGCGGTCGCCCGGATGAAACAGTGCCGTGGGGTGAAACTGTATGAACTCCATGTCGGCCACGGTGCCTTTGGCGCGGTAAACCATGGCTATTCCGTCGCCGGTGGCCACAAGCGGATTGGTAGTGGTCTGATAGACCGCTCCCACACCTCCGGTGGCCATCAGGGTTACTTTGGCAAGGAAGGTGTCGACGGTGCCGTCGGGAGCAAGCACATAGGCTCCGTAACAGGTTATGTCGGGTGTGCGGCGGGTAACCACTTTGCCAAGATGGTGCTGTGTTATTATCTCTATGGCGAAATGGTTCTCGTAGATGTCGATGTCAGGATTGTTT
>CAMWTV010000063.1 GCA_947177215.1 uncultured Muribaculaceae bacterium | reverse complement strand
TCTGTGTTCCGCAGCAACAAGCAGATCTATGTGCAGCTTATTGACGATGCCGAGGGCAAGACTCTTGTCTGCGCCTCTTCAAAGGGTATCGAGGATGGCACAAAGATCGAGATTGCTGCCAAGGTCGGCAAGGCTATCGCCGAGAAGGCTATCGCCGCCGGTGTGACCGAGGTTGTTTTCGACCGTAACGGTTATCTTTTCCACGGACGAGTTAAATCATTGGCTGACGCTGCTCGCGAAGGCGGACTTAAATTCTAAAGAATCATGGCAAAAAGAAATAATCGAGTAAAATCAACTAACGATATCGAGTTGAAAGACCGTCTGGTTGCCATCAACCGTGTTACTAAGGTGACCAAGGGCGGCCGCGCTTTCACCTTTGCCGCGATTGTTGTGGTAGGTAATGAGGACGGCATCGTGGGCTGGGGTCTCGGAAAGGCCAATGAGGTTACCGCTGCCATCGCCAAGGGCGTGGAGGCTGCCAAGAAGAACCTTATCCGTGTTCCGGTTCACAAGGGTACTATCCCTCACGAGCAGATCGCCAAGTTCGGCGGCTCGCGTGTGTTGCTGAAGCCTGCTTCTCACGGTACCGGTGTTAAGGCCGGTGGCGCTATGCGTGCCGTGCTCGAGAGCGTGGGTATCACTGACGTGCTTGCGAAGTCGAAGGGTTCATCGAACCCCCACAACCTTGTAAAGGCTACTATCGCTGCTCTTGACGAGATGCGTTCGCCGGCACAGATCGCCCAGAACCGTGGCATTTCGGTAAACCAGGTATTCAACGGTTAATCACAGTCAAACATCGGAATATGGCACAGATTAAGATCAAACAGATAAAGAGCCGCATCGGGGCGCCTGCAGTGCAGAAGCGCACTCTTGACGCACTTGGCCTCAAGAAGATGAATCACACTGTGGTGAAGGAGGATACTCCTTCTGTTATGGGCATGGTGACTCGGGTGCATCACCTCGTTGAGGTGACGAAGGCCTGATTCGAGCCTGGTGTGACCGGCCTTATGGCCGGGCGCTCTCTATAAAAGAGAATAAAACAAAATCAAAAACAGGAAGAACAGATATTGCCGGGACTGTGATCGGCTCCCGTGTCAGGATTGGTCTCGGCAGTTTTTCTCCTTTTTTTCAAGTAACAAACACAAGAAGATCTATCATAGATTATGGATTTAAGTAATTTGAAACCCGCTGTGGGCTCGACCACCCGCGAGACTCGTGTAGGCCGTGGTCCCGGTTCGGGCAAGGGTGGAACGTCTACCCGTGGTCACAAGGGTGCGAAGTCTCGCTCGGGCTATTCGCGCAAGATTGGATTTGAAGGTGGTCAGATGCCTCTGCAGCGTCGTCTGCCCAAGTTCGGCTTCAAGAACTTCAACCGTGTCGAGTATAAGGTTGTGAACCTTGATGCGATCGAGGCTCTGGCAGCTGCCAAGGAGCTTGAAAAGATTGGTCTTGAGGAGCTGCGCGCTGCCGGTCTGGCCGGCAAGAAGGATCTTGTAAAGGTTCTGGGCAACGGAGCTCTGACCCGCAAGGTTGCAGTAGAGGCCAACGCATTTTCAGCAGCCGCCGAGAAAGCCATTGTTGAGGCCGGCGGTTCCATCAACAAAGTAAAGTAATTCAATGAAATTCATACAGACAATAAAGAATATCTGGACGATTCAGGAGCTGCGTCAGCGTCTGACGATCACTGTGCTTCTGGTGCTGGTTTACCGTCTGGGGTGTTATGTGGTTCTGCCGGGTATCAATCCCAATGACCTCGACGCTCTGACGTCCTTCACCAACAAGAGCGGTCTGATGCAGTTGCTGGATATGTTCTCGGGAGGCGCGTTCTCTCAGGCCTCCATCTTCGCGTTGGGTATCATGCCTTACATCACTGCGTCGATTGTGATTCAGCTTGCGGGCATGGTTCTGCCTTCTTTCCAGAAGATGCAGCGTGAGGGCGAGAGCGGCCGTCAGAAGCTCAATCAGTACACGAGGTATCTGACCGTCCTGATTCTGATGGTTCAGGGCCCGGCTTATCTCTATAACCTGCGTGCCCAGGTGGTGAATGCCGGCGGATCGGTTGAGATGGGCTTGTGGACTGTGGTGTTCCTTACTGTGATTCTTGCCGCGGGGTCGATGTTTATCATGTGGCTCGGTGAGAGAATTACGGACAGGGGTATCGGCAACGGTATTTCGTTCATCATTCTGGTGGGTATTATCGCCCGTCTGCCTATTGCTCTGTTCTACGAGTTTACCAGCCGTCTGCCGGGATCGAACGGTTCCGAGGGTGGTCTGATCATGTTTATCGTGGAGATCGTGCTGCTGTTTGCTGTGACTATCGGTGCGGTGCTTCTGGTGCAGGGCACACGTAAGGTGCCTGTGCAGTATGCCAAGCGCATTATCGGCAACAAGCAGTATGGCGGTGCCCGTCAGTATATCCCTTTGAAGGTCAATGCTGCCGGTGTGATGCCGATCATTTTCGCCCAGGCGATCATGTTTATTCCTATCACTCTTGCGGGCTTTGGCTCGAAGGAGGGTTCGACCGGTTTCTTCGCCACGTTCTCTGACATTAACGGGTTCTGGTATAATTTTGTTTACTTCTTCCTGATTGTGGCGTTCACGTATTTCTATACGGCTATCACCGTGCGTCCGACGCAGATGGCTGAGGAGATGAAGCGCAACAATGGTTTCATTCCGGGTGTCAAGCCGGGCAAGAAGACTGCCGAGTATCTTGACTCGATCATGTCGCGTATAACTTTGCCTGGTTCGATTTTCCTTGGTGTTGTGGCTATTCTTCCGGCTTTTGCCCGTCTGTTCGGAATCAGTCAGAATTTCGCCCAGTTCTTTGGCGGCACTTCGCTGCTGATTATGGTGGGTGTTGTTCTTGACACTCTGCAGCAGATTGAGTCGCATTTGATGATGCACCACTATGACGGTCTGATGAAGGATGGCAAGATCAAGGGCCGTACAACAGGAAGCGCCTATTAATTAGTTTAAGTCAGTGCGGGGCCTTTGTGGCTTCCGCGGTCATTAAAATCATTGAAATGATTTATCTCAAGACACCGGCTGAAATCGAGAAGATGCAAGCGGCGTGCGTGCTTACGAGCCGCGTGCTCGGCGAGATGGCCAAATGGGTCAGGCCAGGTGTTACTACCCATAAGATCGATTCCGTTGCCAAGGAGTTTATCCTTGACAACGGAGGTCGACCTGCCTGTCTTGGCTACGGTGGTTTTCCGGGTGCTGTGTGCATCGAGGTGAACGAGGTGGTCGTGCATGGGTTCCCTTCGAGTTATACTCTGCGTGAAGGCGATATTGTAGGTCTTGATGTGGTTGTGGAGCTTGACGGTTATAACGGTGACATGTGTTATACTTTTCCGGTGGGAGAGGTCGACGAGAAGGTGATGGCGCTTATGCGCACGACCAAGGAGTCGCTTTACCGGGGGATCGCCGCCTGCAAGGAGGGGAACCGCATAGGCGATATCGCGAATGCGGTTCAGACTTATGTAGAGCAGCGGGGTTACACTGTTGTCAGGGAGATGTGCGGCCATGGTATCGGGCGTAAGATGCATGAGGATCCTGAGGTTCCGAATTACGGCAGGCGCGGTACCGGGCCTGTTATCAAGAACGGGATGTGTATCGCCATCGAGCCGATGATCAATCTGGGGAGCCGGAATATAGTGGTTGAGAGCGACGGCTGGACTTGCCGTACCAAAGACCGCAAGCCTTCGGCGCACTATGAGCATACGGTTGCTGTGACCGGAGGGGAGACCCGGGTTCTGACCACGTTTGATTATGTGGCGGAGGTCATGGGTGAGAGTTTCATCTGATGCTTCGCGGGGTTGCCCCCGGGAGTTGAAATGCGGATGATTTTGAAGACAAACAAAACTGAAAGATAACCGATCATTAAATGGCAAAGCAGTCAGCTATCGAACAAGACGGCACTATCGTTGAGGCTCTTTCCAACGCAATGTTCCGCGTTGAGCTTGAGAACGGTCATGAGATCACAGCCCATATCTCGGGCAAGATGAGGATGCATTACATCAAGATTCTTCCGGGAGACAAGGTGAGGGTTGAGATGTCGCCGTATGACCTTTCCAAGGGCCGCATCGCGTTTCGCTACAAGTAATAAAAATTTTAATCATAGTTATACTACATTCTCATGAAAGTAAGAGCTTCGATCAAGAAGCGCACTCCTGAAGACAAGATTGTTCGTCGCAAGGGTCGCCTCTATGTAATCAACAAGAAAAATCCCAAAAACAAACAGCGTCAGGGATAACAATTTAAAGGCGTGAAAATCAGCGGTTCCCGACAGGATATTAGTCCGTTTCAAGGAGACGGGCCAATGGGGTGACGCGCATTGATTTTCACAATTGCCCGAAATTTGTTATTTTTGCAAAAAAATTAGTGATATAATAAGTATTATATGGCAGTAAGAATCGTGGGAGTTGACCTCCCCCAGAACAAACGAGGCGAAATCGCCTTGACTTATATCTTCGGCATCGGCCGGAGCGCCGCAAAGACCATCCTGGAGAAAGCCGGCGTGGATGTGAACATCAAGGTTCAGGACTGGACCGACGCACAGGCCGCGAAGGTTCGTGAAGTTATCCAGGCAAATTACAAGGTTGAAGGTGACCTGCGCAGCGAGGTGCAGTTGAACATCAAGCGTCTGATGGACATCGGTTGCTATCGCGGAATCCGTCATCGTAACGGTCTCCCCGTCCGCGGACAGAGCACGAAGAACAACGCACGCACCCGCAAGGGCCGTAAGAAAACAGTCGCAAACAAGAAGAAAGCCACTAAATAATAAGGCTCAAGAATTTACAGCATTAGCATTATGGCAAAAAAAACAGTCGCAGCTAAGAAGAGAAATGTCAAGGTTGACGCAGCAGGTCAGCTCCATGTGCACTCTTCCTTCAACAATATCATTGTGTGCTTAGCCAACAGCGAAGGCCAGGTTATCTCTTGGTCGAGCGCGGGCAAAATGGGCTTCCGTGGCTCTAAGAAAAACACTCCCTACGCAGCTCAGATGGCCGCACAGGATTGCGGTAAGGTTGCATACGACCTTGGTCTGCGTAAGGTAAAGGCTTATGTAAAGGGTCCGGGCAACGGCCGTGAATCAGCTATCCGTACCGTGCATGGCATGGGTATCGAGGTTACTGAGATTATCGACGTTACTCCGCTTCCGCACAACGGATGCCGTCCGCCTAAACGTCGTCGCGTCTGATAGGCAGTATGGCAGCGGCCTTTAGCTGTTGCCGTGATGAGATCAGACAGGAGATAAATTCAGATAATCTGCCTGAGGCTCCGGATGTCAGATCCGGCAGAGGTATTGGGATTTCCTCTATGCCGGCAGAGGCAGAAATCACAATTATTTTTATTTCAAGAAAAAGAAATGGCTAGATATACAGGTCCTAAGACCAAAATCGCACGCAAATTCGGGGAACCCATTTTTGGCGAAGACAAGATTCTGAGCCGCCGTAACTTCCCCCCGGGTCAGCACGGTCAAAACCGTCGCCGCAAGACTTCTGAGTACGGCACTCAGCTTCGCGAGAAGCAGAAAGCAAAATATACCTACGGTGTTCTGGAGCGTCAGTTCCGCAATCTTTTCGAGAAGGCTTCTTCAATGAAGGGCATTACCGGTGAGATTCTTCTCCAGCTTCTGGAAGGCCGTCTGGACAACGTTGTTTATCGTCTGGGAATCGCTCCCACCCGCGCAGCAGCCCGTCAGCTCGTGCTTCACAAGCATGTAACAGTTAACGGTAAGGTTGTGAACATTCCTTCATACGCCGTTCAGGCCGGAGATGTTGTGGGTGTGCGCGAGAAGTCAAAATCGCTGGAGGTTATCGCCGACGCCCTCGCCGGTTTCAACCACAGCAAGTATCCCTGGCTGGAATGGGACGAGAGCGCCAAGAGCGGCAAGCTTCTTCATGTTCCCACCCGCGAAGATATACCTGAAAATATCAAGGAGCAGCTTATCGTCGAGTTGTATTCTAAATAATCATTATTAAACTAAGATCCATGGCTATTTTAGCATTCCAAAAACCTGACAAGGTTGTGATGTTAGAAGCTAACAACTTCTACGGCAAGTTCGAGTTCAAGCCTTTGGAACCGGGCTATGGTATCACTGTCGGCAACGCTTTGCGCCGCGTTCTTCTTTCCTCGCTTGAGGGTTATGCCATCTCGGCAATCAAGATTGACGGCGTGAAACACGAGTTTGATACCATTCCGGGCGTCAAGGAGGATGTGACCAACATAATCCTCAACTTGAAGAAGGTTGACCTCAAACAGGTAACCGAAGATGCCGAAACGGAGAAGGCAACCATCACAGTGTCGGGTCAGGAGGTGTTCAAAGCCGGTGACATTGGCAAGGCTCTTTCGGGCTTCGAAGTCCTCAATCCTGAGGAGGTCATCTGTCATTTGGATCCCAGCGCGAGCATCAACCTCGAAGTAACAATCAACAAGGGCAGAGGCTGGGTTCCGGCCGATGAGAATCAGGTCGAGATCCAGGATATCCATACTTTGGCTATCGACTCGATCTATACGCCCATCAAGAATGTGAAATATGCGGTTGAGAATTTCCGCGTTGACCAGAAAACCGACTACGAAAAGCTGATTATTGAAATAACCACCAATGGTTCGATCCTCCCGAAGGAGGCTCTCAAGGAGGCTGCTAAGATCCTGATTTATCATCTTATGCTTTTCTCTGACGAGAAGATCACCATCGAGACGACCGAGACCGACGGTACGGAGGAGTTTGACGAGGAGATTCTCCATATGCGTCAGCTTCTCAAGACTAAGCTTGTGGATATGGATCTTTCTGTCCGTGCCCTCAACTGTCTGAAGAGCGCCGAGGTAGAGACACTCGGAGAACTGGTTGTTTTCAATAAGACAGACCTCCTTAAATTCCGTAACTTCGGTAAGAAATCGCTTACCGAGCTTGACGAACTGCTTGCCAACCTCGGCCTTTCGTTCGGAATGGATATTTCAAAGTATAAATTAGACAAAGAGTAAAAACAACGATGAGACACAATAAATCATTTAACCATCTTTCGCGCAAGAAAGCTCACCGCGATGCCTTACTCGCCAATATGACAGTGTCGCTGCTGATGCACAAGAGAATTTTCACTACTCTTGCCAAGGCCAAGGCTCTCCGCGTTTATGCTGAGCCGCTGATCAACCGTGCGAAAAACGACTCGATGGCAAACCGCCGTCTGGTTTTCTCTTACCTTCAGAACAAAGAGGCTGTCACTGAGCTTTTCCGTGAGATCTCGCAGAAGATCGCTGACCGCCCCGGAGGTTACACCCGCATTCTGAAAACCGGCAACCGTCTTGGTGACAATGCTAAGACTTGCTTTATCGAGCTGGTTGACTACAATGAAAATATGCTCAAGGAGAAATCGGCCAAGAAGAGCGCCCGCACACGCCGCAGCAAGAAATCGGCTGCTGCCGAGGCTCCTGCCGCTGAAGCTCCTGCAACTGAGACTCCCGCTGCTGAATCAGCTGAGTGATATTAGACTGATATTACATAAAGGCTCTGTGTCAGATTGTCGACACAGAGCCTTTGTGTTTTGTGGTCGGTCTGGATCCAGCTGTCGATTGTGTGGGGATTGGGGGTGGTGTTCAAATGCGCGTGTTCAAATGCAGGAGGGGATATGTTTTTTGGGTGTTAAAAATGTGAATTAGCTGAAAATTTAGTAACTTTGCGGGTGAAAGCGGCGTTTTCGGATGTAGAGCCGCTATCGGGGGCGAAGTGGGAAGGCTGCAGGAGGCCCGGGAGCTGCCCGCATGGCCTCGGAAGTTGAAATAAAGTTTTAAATATCAGCAATAAACGCTTTAAAGCAAATAGTTATGAAAATTGAAAAAATCATTGGTCGTGAGGTTCTCGACTCTCGTGGCAACCCCACTGTTGAAGTAGACGTAATCCTTGAAAGCGGTGCCCGTGGCCGTGCATCGGTTCCTTCTGGTGCTTCTACCGGTGAGAACGAGGCTCTTGAGCTGCGCGACGGAGACAAGGCCCGTTATATGGGCAAGGGTGTTCTGAAGGCTGTTGCCAACGTGAACGGCCCGATCGCCGAGGCTCTGAAGGGTATGAGCGCTCTTGATCAGATCGCTATCGACGAGAAGATGCTTGAGCTCGACGGCACCGACACCAAGAGCAAGCTTGGTGCGAATGCTGTTCTGGGTGTTAGCCTTGCTGTTGCTAAGGCTGCCGCAGACTATCTCGATCTGCCCCTCTACAAGTATATCGGCGGCTGCAACACTTATGTGCTGCCCGTTCCGATGATGAACATCATCAATGGCGGCGCTCACTCTGACGCTCCCATCTGTTTCCAGGAGTTCATGATCCGTCCGATCGGCGCTACTTCGTTCCACGAAGGTATCCGCATGGGCACAGAGGTGTTCCACAACCTCAAGAAGGTGCTTCACGACCGCGGTCTGAGCACTGCCGTGGGTGACGAGGGTGGTTTCGCTCCTGCTCTTGACGGCACTGAAGATGCCCTGAACGTTATCATCAAGGCTATCGAAAAGGCCGGCTATGTTCCCGGAAAGGATGTTACCATCGGTCTGGACTGCGCTTCAAGCGAATTCTATGTTGACGGTGTTTATGACTATCACCAGCTCAAGGACGGCACTGTCAAGGAGCCGAACGGCCAGAAGCTTACTTCGAAGGAGCAGGCTGAGTATCTGAAGGGTCTGGTTGAGAAATATCCTATCGACTCGATCGAGGACGGTATGGCTGAGAACGACTGGGAAGGCTGGAAGATTCTGACCGATATGATCGGCGACCGTTGCCAGCTGGTTGGCGATGACCTGTTTGTTACCAATGTGAAGTATCTGAAGCGTGGTATCGAAGAGGGTTGCGCTAACTCTATCCTGGTTAAGGTTAACCAGATCGGTTCGCTCACCGAGACTCTGCGTGCCGTTGAGCTGGCTCAGCGTAACGGTTACACTGCTGTTATCTCTCACCGCTCGGGTGAAACCGAAGATGCTACTATCGCCGATATCGCCGTTGCCACCAATGCCGGCCAGATCAAGACCGGTTCGGCTTCGCGTTCTGACCGTATGGCCAAGTACAACCAGCTTCTCCGTATCGAGGAAGAGCTTGGTGCGGCTGCCGTTTACGGTTATGGCAAAAAGACCAAACGTCCGGAATAATTCCGTAATCGCGTTGCCTTCTTCTACGGAAGGCTGTGATATGAAAAATCGGAACAAGGCTCCTTTAGCGGGAGCGTTGTTCCGATTTTTTTGTTTGGTGGTTGTCGGTGTTCAGTCGACTCGCAGCCTGAGCACGCGTATTCCGTCGTTGCGGTTGCGGTGGATGTAGTCGGCCAGGGGGAGGGGGTCGATTATTACTTTTCCGGCTGTGCGGGAGGCGTGAATTATGTGGGGCTCGCCGTTGATTATGGTTATGATGGCCATGTGGGTTATGTCAAGGCCGCGTGTGGCGGTAGTGAAGCATATTATGTCGCCGCTACGCAAGGCGGAGCTGACTTTTTTGTTTTTCACGGCGTTGCCTTTGATGTAGGGGTATCTGTGGTTGCTGAATCCTGCTTCTACGTTTTTCATGCCGTTGAAGTTGTCTGGATCGGCCAAGGCCGGATATAGGTCGCGGTGTGAGGTCATGAAGTCGAGCGATTTCACTCCGTAACGCACCATCGGGATTTCTGACGTGATTTCGCGGAGGTTGCCGCGTGATATGTTGTCGACGATCCAGTCGCTGACGTAATGGAGTCGTGAGGGGTAGCCGTTGATCTCGCCCTGACGGTAGCGCATGCGCCTGAGGTTGTAGGTGAAGTCGCGCCACGACTGGCGGCGCTCGCGTGCGGTATAGGCAAGGGCGAGCACGTTTTCAACGAATGTTGTGCAGTCGAGGCTGTCGAGTCTTACGGTGAGGGTTTCGGTTGAATCGCGGTCGAGTGTGCCCGCTGCATATGGGGTGTCGATGAACAGGCGGGCTATGCGGTCGATGTTGCCTTGGTCTGATTGTCTGCTTTCTGAAATCAGAATGGAGGTTATTCGGGTTGTGTCGGCCTGTTCGTTGCCGAATTTTACTTCCTGTGCTGAGGCGAGCTGTGTGGCCGATGTTATTATGGTGGCGACTGCGATGCGGGATAGTGTCTGCCGGAGGTTTCTTCTTGATCTATTCTTCGTATGGCTCATTTGTATTAATCTTTTATGTGGCGAAGTTACAAAATTTTGTGGAGATGCGCTTTTTTTAGAGGTGCTCGCTGGTGTTAAAATGAGTCTGTCGGGGCTGGATATTGTCGGTGTGATATGTTTTTGATGAGGTCTGATCGGCTTTTGGGGCGTAATTGCGGTTTTAGGCGGTGTTTTTTTGAAGGAATTCTGTTTTTTTTGAAGTTGCTGATTTGTTGGGATTTGAGTTGAAAAACATGTTAGAGAACATATTTTTTGGAAATATTTTTGTGAAAAAATTTGGAGAATACGAAAAAAGGGTCTAACTTTGCA
>CAMWTV010000062.1 GCA_947177215.1 uncultured Muribaculaceae bacterium | reverse complement strand
GTATTTCGACCTGTTGCGCCGCAAAGTGAGCGACATAAGCTCACGGCTGCCTGCCGGATGCTACGACCCTGTGGTGCTCGACGACATGGTTGATGTCTATGGCATTTTCTACTCCCTTTCGGGCGAAGGCTATGACTATCCGGAACTTACACGATATGCCCGCTACATACGCCGGGAGTTGCTTTCGGTGCCGGGAGTCAAGCGTGTAAGCATAGCCGGCACTCGCGATGAGGTGATCGACATAACGCTGTCGGCCGACGAGCTGGCCCGCAACGGAATGCTTCCCGCACAGATAATGGCTGTGCTCCAGTCGGCCGGCAAACCGGTGAACGCCGGAACATTCGCCTCAGGCAACGACCGGCTGCGCATGCAGGTGAGCGAGGGGGTGGAAACGGTCGACGACCTGCGCAACCTTATGGTAAGCACTCCGGCCGGAAAGCGGGTGCGCCTCGGCGACATAGCCCAAATAGAGCGCACTCTGGCCCACCCACAGCGCAACGGATTCTTTGTCAACGGCAAACCCTCGCTGGCCATATGCGTGGCCATGGAAAGCGATGCCATCGTGCCCGATGTGGGCAAGGCTGTTGACGCCAGACTGGCGGAAGTGATGAAAAGTGTGCCGGCCGGCATGACAACCGACAAGATCTTTTTCCAGCCCGACAAAGTGAGCGACGCCATATCATCGTTCATGCTTAATCTGCTCGAATCGGTGATTATTGTGATTCTGGTGCTTGTGTTCACCATGGGTTTCCGCAGCGGACTGATAATCGGATTCGGCCTGGTGCTCACTATCGCTGTGTCATTCCCCATTCTGCTTCAATGCGGCACCACGCTTCAACGCATCTCGCTCGGAGCGTTTATCGTGGCCATGGGTATGCTTGTTGACAACGCCGTGGTGATAATGGACGGTATTCTTGTCGATAAAAAACGCGGACTGGCGCCCGAAAGCTATCTCTACCGCATCGGACGCAACACCGCCCTCCCCCTTCTTGGCGCAACCGTCATAGCCGCCGCCACGTTCATAGGCATCTACCTCTCGCCCGACTCTGCCGGCGAATATGCCGGCGATCTGTTTCTGGTGCTTTGTGTAAGCCTGCTCGCAAGCTGGGTGCTTGCGCTTGTGCAGGTGCCGGTCTGCGCCAGAGCCTGGCTCCCTGACAATGACAACAAAGATGTGAAGGAGAACGGCACTCAGGTTATGAACTCCCCTGCCCACAGGTTTGTGCGCCGCACCGTGGCGTTTCTCATCGGCCACCGGAAAGTCACAATCGCCACAGCGCTGGTGGTGCTTGGGGTGAGTATGTGGGGAATGACACGCGTCAAGAATCTCTTTTTCCCCGATTTCGACTACAAGCAGTTTATTGTTGAATGCTACTTCCCGCCGCAGAGCTCGCCCGATGCTGTAAGCCGCGAACTTCACGACATGGGCAGACTCATATCCGGAAACCCTGAGATAGAACGGGTGGCGATAAGCATGGGAGCGGCTCCGGCACGCTATTGCCTTGTGCGTCCGATGTCGTCGGGTGGCGACTGCTACGGAGAGCTGATAGTTGACTGCAAGGACTACAAGACTGTTGTAAAAGAGATTCCTGGCATCAGACGCGAGCTGCGCGAGAAATATCCCGACGCATACATCCGCATAAGAAAATACAACTTCTCGATATCTTCCACCCACACGGTAGAGGTGGAATTCGCAGGGCCTGATCCGGCTGTGCTGAAGCGGTTGAGCGCCCAGGCCGAACAGATTATGAGAGAATGCCGGTATGTCGATCCTTATTCGGTGCAGAACAACTGGAATCCGGCTGCAAAGACTCTTGTGGCCGATTTCGACCAAATCGACGCGCTAAGGGCCGGAATCACGCGCGGCGATGTGGCAAACGCCCTCCTTGCGGCCACCGACGGAATGCCAGTCGGAATAATGACCGATGCCGACAAGACCATGGTTGTCAACCTGCTGATGCGCAATGCCGACGGTTCGGAGATCTCAGATCTCAGCAACATTCCGGTATGGAGCATGCCCAACATGCACCTCGATCCCGACGAGGCTAAAAACGCTTTGCTGTCGGGCAATGGTAGCAAAATCGCAGACAAGGCCCTGAGATCAATTCCTCTGAGTTCGGTGGCTCACGATGTCAGACTCGAATGGGAGGAAAACATTGTAAGACGACTCAACGGACGCCGTGTAATCGAGGCTGAATGCGATCCGAATCCTGACATTGACGACGCAACCCCGGCAAAGGTTGTTTCCGAAATAAAAGACCGCATAGAGTCGATAACCCTTCCGGAAGGCTACACCATGCGATGGGTGGGTGAAGGCGAGATGCAGGCCGATGCCATCAACAACCTGATGAAATTCATGCCTCTTACCATATTCCTGATATTGGGCATATTGTTGCTGCTGTTCAACAGCTGGCGCAAAGTGTTCCTTATCCTTGTGTGCTTCCCGTTTGTGTTCTGCGGCATCGCTGCCGCGCTGCTTCTGACCGACAGCCCGTTCACATTCATGGCAATCATCGGCATGATGGGACTTATAGGCATGATGGTCAAGAATGCGATCGTGCTTGTCGACGAGATCAACCGTCTGGGCACAGAAGAGGGGATGCACCCGTATCATGCGGTTATCGAGGCCACAGTGTCGCGTGTGCGCCCTGTGCTTATGGCTTCGCTTACCACCATCGTAGGCATGATTCCGCTTGTGGCCGACCCGATGTATGGCTCGATGGCCATAACAATAATGGGCGGACTGACCGCCGGCACCGCCATAACCCTTATTCTGCTGCCGCTGTTCTACACAGCTGTGATGCGGATAAGAAAACCTTCAGCAACCACCCACACTAACACTGAAAAGAAATGAACAGATATATAGCCGCCGTTTTATCGCTCTGTTTCTCCGGAGCCATGGTTTCGGCACAACCCCTTGAGCTGTCGCTTGCCGAATGCCGCGAGATGGCAATTGCCGGCAGCGAGCAGCTACGTCAGGCTGAAAACTCGATGCAGCAGGCCACAATCGACACACAGATCGCCACAACAGCCTATCTGCCGAAATTTGAAGGTTCGGCAACAGGCGTCTACATGCTTCCCGACATGGATATGGCAGGGGCACAGATGAGAATGCGCGGAACTTATATGGCCGGCATCCAGCTCATGCAGCCCATCTATACCGGAGGGAAGATAACCGCCGGACGGAAACTGGCTCGGATCGGACGCGAAGCGTCGGCCGAACAGCTCCGCATGACCCGCATGGATGTCATTGCCGAGGCCGACAACGCCTACTGGAGTTTTATTGCCGTGAGCGACAAAGTGAGACTCATGCAACAGTTCAGGCAGATGATCGACACTCTCTATGAGCAGACTGCCGTGGCTGTAGAGGCCGGAATGGCCACCGAAAACGACCTGTTGCGCATCAACGCGAAACGGAGCGAAATCATTTACCAGCAGCAGAAGGTGGCCAACGGGGCCGACCTCTGCCGCATGGCGCTGTGTAATGCGATAGGCGTGTCGTCAGACACCGAGATAATTCCTGCCGACACCATAATCTCACCGGTCGCTCCCGGAATCCTTGTGACAGATATTTCCGACCGGCCGGAACTGCATCTGCTCGAAAAACAGATCGAAGCCAACAGGCAGCAGGTAAACATGGCCAGGGCCGATTTCCTCCCCTCGGTAGGTCTGATGATAGGCTACACGTATTATGGCAACATAAAACTCAACAGCATGGTCGATGTGGGTGGAGGTATGCTTATGCCCTATTCCCAGGAGTTCCGCGATGGTATAGCAATGGGGATGCTGTCGGTCAAGATCCCCATTTTTCACTGGGGTGAAGGCCTAAAGAAAGTTCGAAAAGCGAAACTGGCGGTGGAAAATGCCGGTCTTGACCTCCAGCGAACATCGCGTCTGCTTGATCTGGAGGCGCGTCAGGCCGCATCGAACCTGACCGACGGATGGGCGATGATCTCTTCGGCCTCCATTGCCCTTGACCAGGCAACGGAAAACCTGCGCGTGATGCAAGCAAGATATGACGAGGCGATGGCTCCGCTGACCGATCTGCTCGACGCGCAGAACCAGTGGCACCAGGCCCGAAGCAACCATATAGAAGCCCTGACACAGTATCAGATCTATCAAACGGCATGGCTTCGCGCAACAGGACGCCTTTGAAACAGCGTCACTTCCCGCACAGATCTTTGAAAAGTCTGTCGAAATAGTCTATATACGGGCCGATGCCATAGTTTTGCTCTATGTTGCGTCGGCCCGCTTTTCCCATGGCTTCAGCCTTCCCCGGCTCATTTCCTATGGCAAGGATGGCGGAAGCGATAGCCCGGGCATCGCCCGGAGGCACAAGCACACCGGTCTCGCCGGGAATTATGAGATCACGGGCACCGGGAATGTCAGTAACCACACAAGCCACCCCACAGGCCTGAGCCTCACGCACAACACGGGGAGAAGCATCGCGAAGCGAAGGAAGCACAAGCATATGATGCGACGGCAAGAAATTTATGGCATCTCGCCGCAATCCGGTGAAAGCCACATTTGCCGGGGCGGTTTTCATGTCGCTTTCATCCACCGAGCCTATCACTGTAAGCGTAACGCCCTCCGGCTCAAGCATTCTCATAGCTTCGATCAGATAAGCCAGCCCTTTGAAAGGGCGTCCTTTCGACGAACCGATAAAAATACATCTGATGCGGCCCGACGGCAGGGGCGACGGCAACGGATTGCTCAATGCTTCTGCAACCCACTCGGTCTGATATGGCTTGCTCCGGCCAGAAAGCTTCGACGCCGGAATAAAACTGCTTAGATATGATTCGATGTCAGGTGTCTCGCAGACCACATGGCTCACACGCGGATTCAGAAGCGCCATATAATTGGTCGGATCGGTGCGATGTATTCTGTGCTGTGTGCCACGATATCCTACGACACGCACACCGGTTCCCAACGAGGCGAAAAGGGCGTTGCTGAGGCCCGATGTGCTCGGTGCATATATCAGATCTGTTCCATAGCGGTGTATAGCCCTTCTGATATCTCTTATCGCTCCCGGCGAAAACTTCGACTTAACACACTGGGAATCAACACATTCTACCCCCCCCATTTTTCTTCCGCCCCATCCGGGGCCTATGACTCTCACCTCATGGCCATAACGCTCCGCCAGCCCGGCAAAGGTCATCGTCATAACAGTGTCGAGTCCGTCAGACACAACGAGTATTCTCATTTCTGTTTATTATAATTAAATTGTCAAACGCGAAGATACGAAAAATTGCGAACAAATCTCAAGGTTCTCAGAAATGTTCGCGGCGGAAGCGGTTGGGAGTCATTGAGGTATGGCGGCGGAAAACGGCCCCGAAATAGGAGGGATCGCTGAAGCCGACTCTTGCCGCGATCTCCTTTACGGAAAGCGATGTGAGCAACAGAAGGTTTTTAGCCTCGTTGATGCGACGCATCATGATATAGGCATGTGGCGTGATATTATATCCCTGACGGAAGGCACGTATGAAACTTTCAGCCCGGAGACCGGCCTGCGACGCAAGGTCGGAGATGGAAATATCGTCGCAATAATGACGGTCAAGTAGTGCCTGCAGTTTTATGACTTCCGGTCTTATCCCTTCTTTTTTCAACGGACTGTTGTTCATGAAATGCGCCAGAATGACCCGCACACATCCCTCTATTTCAAATCTGACATTCTGCGGCAACGCATTATATCGCGATGTCCAATACTGATAGCTTGACTTCTTCTCATAGTTGCTTGGCACACAGTTTTCAAGAATATAGCCTGGACATAGTTCCCTGACACGACCGAAGGCCTCGACCGTCAAAGGTGTGGCCGGCAGCTCGAAAACAAACGAATAGCTGTTAAGCAATGATTCAAGCGAGGGGTCTTCAACTCTGAAATGGATATATTCATGAGTGAAAGTTGATTCTGACCGGTCTTCATGAGTGGTAAAGGCGGGTATCAGGTATAAATGGCCGGGGCGGAGGGTATAGGCCCGGTCATATATCACAACCTCGGCCACCCCTTCCAGCATCAGATAAACCCGCCAGAACACGCTGCCCGGAATTTTGAAGTTCCAGTCGGCGTGATGCACTATATGGCCGAAATTGTAGATGCAGAACTGAGACATGCCGCAAATTTAACGATTCACCACGAAATTCTATATTAAAAAACAGACTAAAATATGACAAAATTGACATCAGCCTGTAAACAGTTTGTATCAGAAGCCTTGTAATGGCTAATTTTACATCTTGATAATATGCTATCATATAACCTTATAACACCAATATCCCACTGTAACAGACAGATAAATATAGCTTTAATTCAAATAACATGAACCTTAAATTTATTACATCGCTTTTTATCACAGCAATGGCCGGATGCCTGCATGGCGGAGCTGTGGACAAGCCGGAATTCAGCAACGGCGATACCGAACGCTGGTATCATATCGTGTTCAGCTGCGGCGACGCGGCCATTCAGGACAAAGGTGATCAGATAGGAGTTGTAACCGCATTGCCTGAACATGGCAACACAAACCAGCAGTTCAAGCTCAACGGCTCGGAAAGCAGTTTCACCTTGCAGACACCTCAGGGACGGTTTCTTTATCTTGCCAACAAAGTGAAATCAACCGCCGACGAGTCGCTGGCATCAAGATTCAGGTTAGTGCCCACCGGAAACAGCCAGTACACCGGCGACTGGGAACTTGAGGTTTGCGACAAAGGTGACGACTATAACCGTGTGAACCAGACAGGCGGAACCGGCCCCGGACGTTCGCTGGGATCATGGCTGGCAAACGATCCGAACAACGTGATCAGTTTTTACGCCCCGGAGGAACTTCCTGCCGACATTCCTGTGCTCGAAAATATAAAAGAGTTTGCCGTGGCAGGGTCGGAATCATATCGTCCGTCACACCGCCACACACTATGGTACACCTCGCCGGCTACATCGGCCAAGGTAGACGACCCATGGATGGAGTATGCTCTCCCGATAGGAAACGGCGAATTCGGGGCAATGATCTACGGAGGCGTTCACCGCGACAACGTGCAGTTCAACGATAAATCGCTCTGGACAGGAAACTCGCTGGTGAGAGGATGCTACCAGAATTTCGGCAACCTTTATATCGAAGACATCTCAGAGAGATTCGGGCTGACAGCCGACAAGGCCCTTACAGATTATTACCGCAATCTCGATCTGACCGCCGCCAAAGCGTCGGCCCACTACACCACTTCCGACGGAAGCGTTGCTTTCACCAGGGAATATCTTGCAAGCTATCCCGACAAGGTGGTGGCCATAAGGCTGTCGGCGTCAGCTCCCGGAGCGATAAGCGTTCGCCTGAGTCTTTTCAACGGAGTGAAAAAAGGGTTGCTCAGACCGGTATATGCCGACGGCTGCGGATCGTTCGAAGGTAAACTCGATCTGGTCGACTTCAAGGCAAAATTCAGAGCAATTCCGAAAGGGGGCACGATGACAGCCTCAAACAACGGAATCGAGATCACCGGGGCAGATGAAGTAGTGATACTCCTGGCAGGGGCCACCAACTTCGACCAGCATTCGGCAAACTATATAACCGATGCGGCTTCGATGAAAACCATGGTCGACAACCGTCTGGAAGCCGGTGCGGCAAAAGGATGGAACGCTATCGAACAGGATCACACAGCCGATTTCAAAAAATATTTTGACCGTGCGGAACTCTCGATCGACGGAGCCGAGAATGCGATGACAGTAGAAGATATGGTTACGGAATATAACAAACGCCGTCCGGTTAAAGACGCCCCGTCGAGTCTCATGCTCGAAGAGCTATACTACACGTTCGGGCGCTATCTGCTGATCGCTTCCTCACGCGGCATGGACACCCCGGCCAATCTTCAGGGGATATGGAACCACTCTTCGTCGCCGGCATGGCAGTGTGACATCCACTCGAACATAAATGTGCAGATGAACTACTGGCCTGCTGAAAACACAAATCTTCCGGAAATGCACATGCCATATCTGAACTACATCCACAGCATGGCGCTCGAGCATGAGGAATGGCAGAAATACGCCCGCCAGTCGGGCCAGAGCGAAGGGTGGACATGCTTCACCCAGAACAACATTTTCGGACACTCCGATTATGCCGAAAACTATGTAATAGCCAACGCCTGGTACACCTACCACATGTGGCAGCACTACATCTACACACTTGACCGCGAATTTCTCAAAGAAAAGGCTATGCCTGTGATGCTTAGTTGCACCCGCTTCTGGATGGAACGTCTTGTCAAGGACTCCGACGGCACCTGGGTGGCGCCTCAGGAATGGTCGCCTGAGCACGGGCCGTCGGCCGAAGACGCAACTGCCCATGCGCAGCAGATTGTGGCAGAACTGTTCAGCACTACCCTTCAGGCAATAGAAATTCTCGGAGACGATGCCGGTGTGACACCCCGGTTCAAGGCCGAACTCACAGAGAAATATGACAATCTCGACAAAGGTCTGGCCACAGAGCAATATACCGGAGCCTGGGGCGAGACACTCAACAATGTTGCAACCGGAACCGAAATTCTGCGCGAATGGAAAACAAGCCCGTATAGTGCAGGCGAGAACGGCCACAGGCATCAGTCACATCTCATGGCACTCTATCCGTTCAGCCAGATCACACCCGAGAGCGAATGGTTCGAGCCGGCTGTAAATTCGCTGCGTCTGCGTGGCGATGTGTCGACAGGATGGTCGCTCGGCTGGAGAATCAATCTCTGGGCACGTGCGCTCGACGGAGAACATTGCCACACGATTATCCGCTCGGCCCTGCGACACGCCTCGACCTATGGGCAATCGAGCGGAGGTGGCGGCATCTATTACAACCTGCTCGACTCTCACGCACCGTTCCAGATCGACGGCAATTTCGGCTTCACGGCCGGTGTGACGGAGATGCTTCTCCAGAGCCACAACGGAATCATACGTCTGCTCCCGTCGCTCCCTCCCTTATGGAAAAGCGGAAGCATCAGAGGCCTGAAAGCCGTAGGCAATTTCGAAATCGACCAGAGATGGGAAGCCAATCTGCTGACAAAGGCCGAGATTCTCTCAGTATCAGGATCGGAATGCCATATCAGCTGTCCCGGCATAGCCACAGCCACCCTGACCGACCAGTCAGGCACTCCGATAGAGTTTACGTCTGCCGATAACGACAATATCACCTTCCACACCACACCCGGAACCCGCTACACGCTGATCCACACCGCCAACGCTTCGCTTGCCGAAACCGAGGCAGCAACCTCACTTTCAATATCGGTCGAGAATGCTATGGCAAAAGCGAACCGGGCGGAAGCCAAAATCTCGGCTTATGATCTCGCCGGGCGTTGTGTGGCGTCGGGCACGGAATCGCTCGATCTCGCAGCCTTTTCACACACTCCGTTGATTCTCAGAGCGAGCACTGAAACCGACGTGGCAACTGCCAAATTCATCATCCGCTGACAAAACAACAACATCAACAAATTCCAAGGCGCTGTGTTACAACCTCATGTAACACAGCGCCTGCTGATTTAAATGTGTGTGTTGATCACAGAGAGTAATAATCGGGGGTGAATGTGTCGCCATCGGCCGGATTGCCGGTCGAAAGGCCCCGTTTCAGCCACCTTGCACGCTGTTCCGAAGTGCCATGGTTGAACGAATCGGGCACAGAATAGCCCTGGGCTTTTTTCTGAAGATAGTCATCGCCTATTTTTGACGCGGCATCGAGGGCCTCCTCCACATCGCCCGCTTCAAGCGAGTTAAATCGGCGGTTATCATTGGCCGCCCAGACACCGGCGTAGAAATCGGCCTGCAACTCCAGACGCACACTTATCTGGTTTGCTTCCTTTTCGCTCACACGGGCCATCCGGTCGTGGGCCTTGTCGAGAGTGCCGAGCAGATACTGCACATGATGGCCCACCTCATGGGCTATGACATAGGCATAGGCAAAATCGCCGTCGGCACCGAGAGTGCGCTTCATATCCTTGAAAAACGACAGGTCGAGATATACCGACTGGTCGGCCGAGCAATAAAACGGGCCTGTCGACGAAGTGGCCCCTCCGCAACCGCTCTGAACGGCACCGTTGAACAACACAAGTTTCGGAGGGCGGTATTCCATGCCGTTCTGCCTGAAAATTTCGCTCCATACGTCTTCTGTGCCTGCCAGAATCTGTTTCGAGAATGTGGCCAGAGCCTCATCTTCTTCGGTCGCCACATATTCCGTATTGGCGCCACCCTGCAACATGGCGCCACCTTGGCTTGTGATCACATCAAGCGGGTTGCCACCGGAAATCCAGGCTATCACTGCGGCGATTATCACACCTACGATGCTTCCGCCTGCAATCTTGCCACCAATCCCGCTCCTGCCGCGCCGGTCTTCCACGTTGGAGCTTTCTCTTCGTCCGTTTAGCCTCATAATAAACCTGTTTTAAGATTCTTCCGGTTTTACCGGGCCTTTCCGTCAACAACAGGAAAAGGCCACTATTAATATAAGTTTTCCGGCCACAAAAAGTTTTTGAAACCGTAAAAATATTTTAATATGTTATTGTTTGTAAAAACATATGAATTTTCGTACTTTTGTCTGTGTTACCGCAAAT
>CAMWTV010000061.1 GCA_947177215.1 uncultured Muribaculaceae bacterium | reverse complement strand
GTTATAGACTATGACAGACGTTTCAATTGAGTGATGATGATGACTTCAAAACATGTGAGGCTGATCGGGAGAAGATGGAGGGCATGTGTGTCGGGATGGTGCCGCCTGATGCCCGTGAAGGTGCTGCTTGTTGTTCCGGCTGTGGTGGCCGGGGTGATTACGGGCGCCATGGCCCATGTGCTGAAGCGGCTGGTGGCGCTGGTTTCGGATGGTGTTACCGGAGGGCTCGATGCGGAACGGTGCAACATTGTGTTTCTGCTGTTGCCGGTGGCGGGGATTGTGCTGGCGGGCCTGTTGCAGCGATATGTGTTCAGACGTGAGCTTTACCACGGGGTAGACCGGCTTGACCGCAGTCTGGCCGCACGCCGTTACAGGCTTCCGTTCGAGCTGACGTTCGCTCCTGTGCTTGCAAGCTCGGTGACTCTGGGTTTCGGGGGGTCGGCCGGATCAGAGGGGCCGATAGCTTATACGGGAGCGGCCATAGGAAGCAATCTGGGGCGCGCCCTGGGGCTTTCGCCATCGCAGATGAGGGTGATGATAGCATGCGGTGCTTCGGCGGGTATAGCGGGCATTTTCAAGGCTCCTGTGGGCGGGGCGCTTTTCTCGTTCGAGGTGTTGTGTGTAGGGCTGTCGGCTCCCGCTATCGTGGCGGTTTTCGCCGCCTCGGTATCGGCCGCTCTGACCGCCTATCTGCTGTCGGGGCGCACGCCCGACATATCTTTTTCCGGAATCGAGGCGGTGACGCCCGATTGCTATCTGTGGATTGTGCTTTTAGGGGTGGCGTGTGGCGTCTATTCGGCTTATTACTCGCATATAATGCGGGTCATGACGCGCCTGTATGCCGGTTTTGCCGACGGCTGGATCAAGAATGTGATTGCCGGGGGTGTGATAGCTGTGGCCGTGTTCATGTTTCCGGCGCTTTATGGCGAGGGGTACGGGTTCATGGCCAAGGTGCTCGGCAACGGCGAATCGTTCAGCGCATACAGTATGTTTGCCGCCGACGGTTCGGGGGCACTAACGCCGCTGCTTATGGCGGCTGGTATTCTTGCGGTGAAGGCTTTCGCAACGTCGTCGACCAACAGCGGAGGGGGTGTGGCCGGCGATTTCGCCCCGACGCTTTTTGCCGGCTGTATTGCCGGCTATCTTTTCGCTTCGGCGCTCAACGAGGCGTTCGGGTTGTCGCTTCCGGTGGCCGATTTCGCGTTTATGGGGATGGGCGCTGTGATGGCGGGGGCCATACAGGCTCCGCTTATGGCTATGTTTCTCACCGTCGAGATGGCCACGGGGGGATATTCGATGCTTCTTCCCGTAGCCGTGGCCTCGACTGTTTCATATTGTGTCGTGAGGGTGCTGCATGTTTGTTTCGGCCATAAATTCCGCTGGGTGCGTTCGTGACGGCGGCTGTCAGCTGCCGAGTTTTGGCGCGAGATAGCGGGCGGTGTGGGATGCGGTGCAGCCCACAATCTGTTCGGGTGTGCCGCAGGCCACAAGCGAGCCTCCGGCGTCGCCCCCTTCCGGGCCGAGGTCGATTATATGGTCGGCGCTTTTTATTACATCCATGTTGTGCTCGATTATTATCACGGTATGGCCGCGGGCTATGAGCCGGTTGAACGAGTCCATCAGCAGGTTTATGTCATGGAAATGCAGTCCGGTGGTCGGCTCGTCGAAAATGAACATCGTGGGTTCGGTTTTCTCCATGGCCAGGAAGTAGGCGAGTTTCACGCGCTGGTTCTCGCCGCCGGAGAGTGTTGACGACGACTGCCCGAGCTTGATGTAGCCCAGTCCGACGTCGGCAAGGGGCCGGAGGCGTTTCACGATCCGTTTTTCGGTGGTGCCGGGGTTTTCAGAGAAGAACTCTATTGCCTGGTTTACGGTCATGTCGAGAATGTCGAAGATGTTTTTGCCCCGGTATTCGATTTCGAGCACTTCGCGTTTGAAGCGTTTGCCGCCGCATGCCTCGCAGGGGATGGTTATGTCGGCCATGAACTGCATCTCGATGGTTATTGTGCCTTCTCCTTTACACTCCTCGCAACGTCCGCCCTCGGTGTTGAATGAGAAATAGGCCGGTGTGAAGCCCATCTGTTTCGCCGACTGCTGGTCGGCGAATAGTGTGCGGATCTCGTCGTAGGCCTTGAGATATGTGGCGGCGTTAGACCGGGTTGATTTGCCGATTGGGTTCTGGTCGACGAATTCGACCGACCGGATGCGCGACAGGTCGCCGGAAAGCTCCCGGTATGCTCCCGGAGCGTCGGATGCCTCGCCGAGATGGCGGAGCATGGCGCGGTAGAGGATGTCGCGCACGAGTGTGGATTTTCCCGAGCCGCTGACTCCGGTCACCACGGTTATTACTCCGAGCGGGAATCTGACGTCGATGTTCTTGAGGTTGTGCTCGCGTGCGCCTTTCACCTCGATGAAGCTGCTCCATCTGCGCCGTTTGGCGGGGATTTCGATTTTCATGCGGCCGGAGAGATAGCCGGCGGTGTAGCTGTCGGGGGCCTCCCCGATATTTTCGAGCGGGCCGGCATATACTATCTCGCCGCCGAGGCGTCCGGCTTTCGGGCCTACGTCGATGATCCAGTCGGCGGCTTCCATTATCTCCTCGTCGTGCTCAACCACTATCACGGTGTTGCCGAGCGAGCGGAGCTGGCGCAGCACTTCGATGAGCTTCTGCGTGTCGCGCGAGTGAAGGCCGATGCTCGGTTCGTCGAGGATGTAGAGCGACCCCATGAGCGACGATCCGAGCGATGTGGCGAGGTTTATGCGCTGCGACTCACCGCCCGAGAGGGTTGACGACAGGCGGTCGAGGGTAAGATATTCCAGACCCACGTCAGAGAGGAAGCGGAGCCGTGAGGTTATCTCGGTCAGGAGGCGGCGCGCCACGGCCGAGTCGTGGTCGGAGAGCTCAAGCGAGTCAAACCACAGGCGCAGCTGCGACACGGGCATTCTGACGAGATCGGAGATTGTCATGCCGGCTATTTTCACATATGAGGCCTCGGGGCGCAGGCGGTTGCCGTGACATTCGGGGCATACGGTGCGCCCGCGGAATCGGGCAAGCATGACGCGATATTGCACTTTATATTGGTTTTCCTCGACCATTCTGAAGAATCCGTCGATGCCGCTGAATCCGTTGCCTCCGTGCCAGAGTAGGTCTTTCTGGGGCTGTGTAAGGTCGGCATAGGGGCGGTGTACGGGAAATCCGTGTTTCGATGCCATGGCGATGAATGCGCGTTTCCATTCGCCCATTTTCTCGCCGCGCCAGGGGGCCACGGCGTCGTCGTAGACCGATAAGGCCTGGTTTGGTATCACCAGATTCTCGTCGATGCCTATGCAGCGTCCGAACCCTTCGCATCGGGGGCATGCGCCATAGGGGTTGTTGAAGTTGAACAGAAGGTCGGACGGCTGGAGAAATGAGATGCCGTCGGATTCGAAACGGGTCGAGAATTCGTGGCGCCGGATTGTGCCGTCGCTGTCCCATGCGGCTATCACGCATGAGTCGCCACCTTCGAAGAAGGCAGTCTGGACTGAATCGGCCAGACGTGATTTCTCGTCGGGGTCGGGGCTTACGGCCAGACGGTCGACGAGCAGTTCGTAGCCGTTGTTACCGGCCGGGAGCGATTCGGGTTGCTCAAGCAGGGTGTCGATGCCGATGAACTCTCCGTTGTGGAACAGGCGCGAGTATCCCCCTTTGCGCAATATGTCGAGATGTGTGGCCAGATCGCGCCCCTGCGGAATGATCAGGGGTGCCACCACGGCTATGCGTGTGCCTTCGGGATATGACATGGCCGCGTCGACCACATCGGTTACCGAATGGCGCCGCACTTCGGCTCCGCTTACCGGCGAGAAAGTGTGGCCTATGCGGGCGAACAGCAGACGCAGGTAGTCGTAGATTTCGGTCGATGTGCCGACGGTGCTCCTCGGATTGCGTGTGTTCACTTTCTGCTCTATGGCTATGGCCGGGGGAAGCCCTTTTATGTAGTCGGCTTCGGGCTTGTGCATTTTGCCGAGGAACTGGCGCGCATAGGCCGAGAGGCTTTCGACATAGCGTCGCTGCCCTTCGGCATAGATGGTGTCGAAAGCCAGCGATGATTTGCCTGAGCCTGACAGCCCGGTGACTACTATCAGTTTTCCGCGCGGAATGGTCAGGTCGATGTTTTTAAGATTGTTTACTCTGGCGCCTTTTATGATTATGCTGTCGGCCGATGTGGCCTGCTGTGATATTTTTCCGGAACCCTTCATTATCGAATTATTATCCTTTTCTACACAAAGTTAGTGAAAATGGGGGTGATTATGAAACAGGTTTCGATATTTTGATTATTTTTGAGACCGGATAATATTCGTGGCAGCGGCGGGAAATTATTTGACGCGTTGCTGAACTATCGGATATGCGGTTGTGTTGTAATGATGTCGAACGAAAATTTAAAAATCAGATATTATGAAATCATTAGACATTATTCTGGCTGTTGTTGGCGGCGCCCTTGTAGGCGCATCGCTCGGTTTGCTTTTCGCGCCCAAAAAGGGTGAGGATATGAGAGATGAGATAGTTGACTATCTGGAGTCGAAAGGTATCAAGCTGAAAAAGTCGAAACTTGACCAGCTGGTAGGCGAACTCCAGGAGGAGGTTAAGGCTGTTGCCGGAAAATAATCGGTTGACTAACTGTTAAAAACGAGAAATTATGAGAGGACTGACATTGATTTCAGCATTTGTGGGAGGCGCTATTGTAGGAGCCGGAGCGGCTCTGCTTTTCGCACCCGAGAAGGGGGAAGAACTTCGCGAACAGATCAAGGATCTTCTGAAGAAGTATGGTATATGCAAATGCTCTTCTGACGAGGAGTTCGACGAGATTGTTGACGAAATCGCCGCAGAGATAAAGAAATGACTGTTGCGGCCTCTGCGGCCGCAGCGTGAATTCAACAGGACGGTGTGTCATAAACGTTTGGCACACTGTCTTTTTAAAGCCACAAATGGCTTGAGAGAACGAGGGATTAAATTTTGATATTAGGAAATCTATGAATGTGACGGAGAAAGTTCCACACACGATCGACCGCCTGAAAGAGCTTCTCAAGCGGTTGTCGTTGCTATATCTTGACAATGCGAAGCTTATCGCGGCCGAGAAGCTGACACTGCTCGTGTCGGCCGGAGTGATGTTGCTTGTAAGTCTGGTGCTCGGCATTTTCGGGCTTGCGTTTCTTTCGGGCGCATGTATCGAGCTGCTGGCGCTGATGTTGCCTGTGTGGGCGTGTTATCTCATTCTCGGAGGTGTGTTCCTGTTGATGATAGTTGTGGTGGCGATGCTGAAAACCAGGCTGATAGTGAATCCGATATCCAGATTTATCAGTCGTCTGGTATATGACGACCATAAGTGATAAGCAAGAGTTAAAATTTAACCGATAGCAAGTGAACGAAAATCTGTTACATTAAATTTGAACACTTACTTAATATCCGCGACAAGCATAAAAGTTACTTAAAAACTCAGGTGGTTATGGCAACAGAAAAATCAGTAGGTGAAAGCCAGGTTTCGAAAACGGCCGTTGGCGAGGCGTCCGGGCATGAGAAGGTCAAGGCGATAAAGCGTCCGGCCCATACTCCCGAAGAGAAGGGGCATAAGTTCAAGGGTTATACTCTCGACGAGATCCGTTATATGAAAGTTGTAAATTCTCTGAAGATAAACCTTGTGCAGGATCAGATAAAAATGACATTCTCACCGCGCATTACTTCGGAGGCGAAGACTGTGGCCGGTTATATGCGCTATTTCGAGACCTCGATGCGTTATGCCGACATTGCCGTGATGGCATTCAGCATGTTCCGCCGCATGAGGGGGTGGCTGGGCAAGAACCGCCAGAAAAAATAACGGCGCAGGGGGGATGCCCGCGGCTGTCAGTTGCGCGACGCCAGTTGGCGGAAGCGAGATGGGCTTTCGCCCGTAACCCGTTTGAACAGTCGGGTGAAGTGTTGCGGATACTGGAATCCGAGATCATAGGCTATCTCGCTGATGTCGTCTGATCCGGTCATGAGCCTGTGTTTTGCAGTCGACACTATGTGGCGTGATATTATGTCCTGGGCGGTCATGCCGGTCTCTTTCTTTATGAGGTCGCCGAAATATCCGGGCGTGAGACTGGCGCATTCGGCGAAATATGCCACTGTGGGGGGTGCGTCTTTCGATTTTCCCGATTCGAAATAGTCTTTCAGCCGGCGCTCGAACTGGGCTACCACGTCAGAGTTTACTTTATGGCGGGTTATGAACTGACGGTCGTAGAAACGGTGCAGGTGTTCGAGCAGAAGCTGGATGTTTGCCGAAAGGAGCGATGCCGAATGATGGTCGACGGGGTGGTCGAGCTCGTCGGAAATCTTGGAAAGACAGTCGATGAATATTGCCCGTTCGCTGTCAGACAGATGCAGGGCTTCCATCTGGGAGTAGTCGAAAAAGCCGTAGGATGAGATTTTTTCTCCCAGGGGTGTGCCGTAGATCAGGTCGGGATGGAACATAAGCCCTATCACATCGGGCGCTATCTCCTCGGTTGTCATCTCGACGTCGATTATCTGTCCGGGCGAGAACGATACGATTGTGCCTTCCTGATAGTCATAGTTGCGGCGCCCGTATCTGATTGCGCAATGCACCCCGTTTTTCAGAAACAGTGCGTAGACGCCATATCTGAACCTTACGTGGTTTATCGACCGTGTGGCTTTTTTCAGGTCGATGACAGTTACCAGCGGATGGCGCGTTGTCAGGCCGAACACCTTGTTGTAGGCGTCGATCGAGTCGATGTTGACTGTTGTCTTTTCCATGTTGCAAATATAATGAGTTGCTCCGACTAACGGGCGCTCTCAATGCTGAAATTTTACGGGCATCCATTTGTCGAGAAATTCCGCGATGCAGTTCATCGGAATTTTCTCAAGGTTGTCGTAGAGATCGCAATGGCTTGCTCCGTCAACTATCAGGAGCTGTTTGTTGCTTCCATCAAGAAGTTTGAATGTGTCTTCCCCGAAATATCGCGAATGTGCTTTCTCGCCATGCACAATCAGCACCGCGCTGTCGAGCTCTCCGGCATATTCAAAGAACCTGAAGTTCATGAAGGGGAGGGCAGAGGTGGTGTTCCAGCCGTCGGTGGAGTTTCCCGAACGCGGGTGGTATCCGCGCGGAGTCTTGTAGTAGGCGTGATAGTCTTTGACAAACTGCGGCGCGTCGGCAGGGAGCGGATCGGCCACGCCTCCTGCCCGCTGATAGTGGCCGTCGCTGTAGTCGGCGGTGCGTTGTGCGGCCAGTGCGGCGCGACAGGCATTGCGTTTCTCTTTGGAGTTGTCGGCATCGAAATAGCCGTTGGCGGTGACGCGGGTCATGTCATACATTGTGGAGGCTACTGTGGCTTTGATGCGCGGATCGTTTATAGCCGCCTGAATGGCAATGCCGCCCCATCCGCAGATGCCCAGAATGCCGATTCGGTTGTGATCGACCTGTGGATGGACTGACAGGAAGTCGACCGCCGCCGAGAAGTCTTCGACATTGATGTCGGGCGAGGCCACCCGGCGGGGGTGCCCTCCGCTTTCGCCTGTGAACGAAGGGTCGAATGCGATGGCGATGAACCCTCTTTGCGCAAGTTGCTGGGCATATAATCCGGAGCTCTGTTCCTTGACAGCTCCGAAGGGGCCACAGACGGCGATGGCCGGAAGCTTGCCGGCTGTGTTCCGGGGCGTGTACATGTCGGCGGCAAGGGTTATGCCGTATCTGTTGACGAAAGTCACCTTGCGGTGGTCAACCTTGTCGCTTTCAGGAAAAACCTTGTCCCATTCGCCTGTGAGCTGAAGCTGCTCGACGGGTGCAACTGTATTGTCGGATAGAGTGTTGTTCATTGCCTGTTAGTTTTTGTTGATATGCTGTCTTGTCCGATGCAAAGTTAGCCTGAAATCTATGGCTCCACCGACCCGAATTAAGGTAATGCCGCCCCAAATCGCAGACCTGACGCCGGGAAGCGGCCTGTGATCATGACTGTTTCCGGTAGGATAGCGCGGCGACAGTGCAAAAGGTAGCTGCAAAGGCCAGAAGGACGATAAACTGAGGGGCGAGTTCGGTAAGCGATGTGCCTTTGAGGTAGACCGATCTCATAATCTCGATGAAATAGCGGGGCGGAATCAGACAAGTTATATACCGGGCCCACTGCGGCATGGAGCTGACAGGGGTGAACAGGC
The DNA here is from genome assembly GCA_947177215.1 of uncultured Muribaculaceae bacterium. GTDB lineage: Bacteria > Bacteroidota > Bacteroidia > Bacteroidales > Muribaculaceae > UBA7173. The sequence goes on along the minus strand of CAMWTV010000061.1, from coordinate 2,452 downwards.
CGCTCATCAGCTGGAAAATCATAATGAACGCGAACATTACGAATATGCTCTGAAGCATTGTCGACGAGCGGTTGGCGATGGCCACTCCAAGACCGGACATGACAAGGCTGAACAGAACCGTAGCCGCATAGATGGTGACGATGCTTCCGAGCGGCACAAGGCCATAGACAAGCCAGCCAATGAGCATGCCGACGGTCACGACAATTATTCCTGTGGCCCAGAAGGGGATAAGTTTGGAGAGCACAAATGTCAACCGGCTGACGGGTGTCACATTCATGGCGTCGATTGTGCCCGACTCCTTCTCGCTCACGAGATTCAGAGCCGGAAGGAAACCGCAGATGATGATGAGAAGCACAACCATCAATGCCGGAATCATGTAATTTCGGAAGTCGAGTGTTGGATTGTATCGGTAAACAACGCTGTGGCGGGCTGGGGGTGTGCATATGCCGTTTTCAGCCTGCCATCGGGCCAATGTGCCGATTACCGACTGAGCCACATACTGAGACCCTATCATTGCCTTGGTGGCGTTCACGCCGTTTGCCGCAACCTCTATCTGCGGCAACCCCTTTGCGGAGTTCCCTGAATAATCAGGGGGGATGGCGAGCAACACATCCGCGCTGCCGTTTTCTATGGCAGCCATAGCCTCACTGTGAGTGTTGCATACGGATGTGACAACAAGGCAACCGGATGCGTCGACATCGGCAATTATTCTGCGCGACAGCAGGCTGTGGTCGCTGTCGACGATTGTCACGCTGACGTTTTTCACATCAAGATTGGCAACAAGCGGTATGACAAGCATTACCATGACCGGCATTATGAATATGATTTTCGGTATTATCGGATTGCGTTTCATCAGCGCAATCTCCTTGCGCAGCAGGGCAAGCAATATCTGTGATTTCATGGCATCTCATTTTCGGGTGTTAAACTTCTTCAGCGCGAGCATCAGCAGCAGTGCTGTCATTGACAGCAGTATGGATATTTCCTGCAACACCTGGCCCGGATCGAGCTGCTGCACCATCAGCTTACGCATGGCGGCGGTGTACCATCTTGCAGGGATTATGCAGGAGATCCATTGCAGCACGACCGGCATATTGTCGACGGGGAATATCATGCCCGACAGCATGATGACAGGGAGCATGAACACAACCGCCGACACTATCAGGGCCGTCAGCCGGGTGTTGGCAATGGCCGAAACAAGCAACCCTATTGAAAGCGACAGAATTATATAGATCAGTGACAGCAGCGTAACGCCCGTAATGTTAGATGACAGCGGCAGGCCCAACAGGGTATAGGCTATAATGAGCATGACTGAGAGAATGGCGCACGACAGGATGAAGTATGGAATGAGTTTTCCGATGATTATTGTTCCAGGCCTGACGGGAGAAACCAGCAGCAGATCCATTGTGCCGTTTTCTTTTTCACTGACTATCGACACCGAGGTCATTATGGCGCATATGAGAATGAATATCATGCCCATTATTCCCGGAACAAAGTTGTAGGCGCTCTTCAGCTGCGGGTTGTAGAGTGTGCGAGACAGGAGTGAGTCAGGGGTGTCGGCGCCGGAGATTATCGTCTGTATATAACCTGTCGCCGCCTGCGCCACCGTGGTGTTGGAGGCATCGACGATGACCTGTGTCGACAGCCGGCCGTTGTCGGTTTTCAGAAACAGGGCGGCATCGGTCTGTCCGGTTTCAAGCATCCGGTCGACCGAACCATTTTCTACGAGGCCCTGAAAGGTGATGTAGGGGTTGGCCGCCAGGCGCCCGATGATCTCTCTTGTCTCATCGGTGTGCCGGTCTACAACCGTCACAATCCTCACGTTGTTGACCTCGGTGGAGATGGCGAACCCGAACAACAGCAGCAGAACAACGGGCATGAGCAGTGTTATGACCATTGTGCGGCGGTCTCTGAGTATATGCAGAGCCTCCTTTTTTATGAGTGATCGGAGTATAGTCATAAAATCTGAATTTAATCGCTTCTTGTTGAATTCCGGGCAACAATTCTAAAAACTTCGTCCATAGATGAGGCATTGAATTTCTGTTTCAGGGCAGCCGGCGAGTCAAGGGCACTGATGCGGCCGTCGACCATTATGGAGACACGGTTGCAGTATTCGGCCTCATCAAGATAGTGGGTGGTCACAAACACTGTCATCCCTTCTGACGAGGCCTTGTAGATCAGTTCCCAGAATTTGCGCCGTGTCACAGGATCGACTCCCCCTGTAGGTTCGTCGAGAAAAACTATTCCGGGGGCGTGGATAGTGGCCGACAGAAACGCAAGTTTCTGTTTCCATCCTACCGGGAGATCTTTTACCAAGGCGTTTTGCATATCGGTCATTTCAAGTTCCTCCAGCAGTCGTGATGACGCTGTGCGGAAACTCTGTTTATTCATTCCATAGATAGAAGAAAACAGCCGAAGGTTCTCTATTACTGTCAGTTCGCCGTAAAGGGAGAAC
>CAMWTV010000060.1 GCA_947177215.1 uncultured Muribaculaceae bacterium | reverse complement strand
CTGCAAAAGCCACCTTGATCTCTTTCCCATCTATATCTTAAGTCTATAATCGGTTTTTCCGTCAAAATAGTCCCTTCACGTTTCTCCCCCGGCTCCCACCCTGATGCGTCTGCGCCGTCACCCCGCGGGTTCCGGCACGCGCTTATGCGTTTGCTTCCCCTAAATTAGCTGTTTTAATTGAAAAGAGGGGGCTTCTGCCCCCTCTTTTTTTATCAGGCAGCCGTTAGTGCCACCTTGTCGGATGAACTCATTTCACAACAAACTTCTTGCCGTTCTGGATGTAGATGCCGGGCTGAACGGGGTTAGCCACCTGCACACCCTGGAGGTTGAAGATGCGGTTGTCGGTCACCTTGACTGCGTCGGTAATAACCTCTTCAACGCCTGCGCTCTCATCGAGAAGCTCTTTCACAGCGTCTTTGGTTGTAGCGTTACCATAGTAAACCACACGGAAGTTGTCGATTACAGCCCAGTCTTTCGGCTCGTGGCCATCTTCCTTGGCTACACCGAGGAAGAGAGGATGTTCACCGTCGTGTTCGATAACAGTGTGAACCTTGTAGAGACCTACGCGGAAGAAGTTGGCGGCCTCGTTACACCACTGCGGGTAGTTGTAAACCGCACCGTCTTTCGAGGTTACTGTAGCGCCTTCGCCCGGAGCCTTGCCGCTCTCTGAGCAGATGTTCGGAAGATATGTGTCGTCTTCCTTATTGTCGCCGGCCATGATATAAGCGTAAGAAACCTGCTCAAGGTCGGGCTGACCGGGACGGAACTCCTCAACCTCTTCGCCTGTAAGTTCATCGGTAACTTTCACGGTCTCGCTCACATGGTGGCCGTTGCGGTAGTAACCGTTCACATAAACGGCATAGATACCGGCAGGCAGCTCTTCTACCTCCTGCGAAAGCTCACCATATCTGCAATCCTGGTCACCCCAGATCTCGGCGGTGAAGTCATATTTGTTTTCTCCGTAACCCCAGATAGCTGCTGCGCCTGAAAGCTGCCATACTGAGTTGGCGTTCTCACGCTGGTTGAAGTTGGGGCTTGCGATATGGAACGACAGGTCAACCGGATTGTCGATCGAAGCTTTCTCGATCAGAGCGTCACGTTCAGCCTTGCTCACAATCTTCCACTGTGCGTTCTCGTCGGTCGGGTCGAGGTTGCGGTTTTCAGTGCCCACGGTTGTCTCGTCGCCATTGCCGCCGTCGGTGCTTGCATAGGGGTTCCATGCCACATGAACATCGGTATAGTCGTTCTGCACAATGTTGTAGACCTTATCCTTGCCGTCAACCGGAACAAACTGCCATGCGCCGGCCTTCGGAGCGTCCATATAGCCGCGATAGTTCAGATATTCTTTCGGACGGCCGTCCTGTTCGCCGTTGTTCAGGCCTGTGCGCAGATGGAACGCCATGTCGTTCACATTGTTCTCGTCATCTGCCATAGCCTCGAATTCGATCTCTACACCGGGCATACCGAGAGCCGCGTGCGCGCCCCAGTCGGCACCGCCGCAGAGGAACTGCTTCTGACCAACATTGTAGAGATAGAACTTGCCGGCCTGAGGCTCATTGCCTGCGAACACATCGTTCTGCACCTCACGGTAAGCGCGACGGCGTGTATAGCGGAGCTCTTTCAGCGCTGCGTCAAATTCGCCGCGGGTTGATGCGGTGTTGAATTTCTCCACAGCAGTTGTCGAATCGATGTTGTCACGGTCGTTCAGAGCCTTGGTCTCGTTGAAATATGTGATATTGTCTTTCGACTGCGAAACAGCGTCTATAACACCTTTCAGAGCGTCGATGGCTGCCAGAAGAGCGCTCGAGCTTGTTGCGTTCGAGAGCGACTCGTTGGCCTCGGCCAGAGCGTTGATCAGGCTCGGAGTCTGGGGCAGTGCTGTGCCGGTCTCGATAAGAGCAGCGAGCTGATCCTGAAGCGGAGTCAGATCCTCACCCTTCACCTGCTTGCTGGTGTAATAGAGATAGAAACGGCCAACAATCAGCCAGTCGCGCCAGTCGGCGTCATCTTTCTCGAATCCGAGGGTCAGAACACCGTCAGAAACACCTACTTCGATCATCTCGTTCTTGTAGGCGCCGTTGATCATCGCGCGGCCTGCGTCATTCATCGAGTTCGGAACCCACTTGCCTGCGGCCGGAAGCTCAAGGGTGTAGCCGTCCTGGGCTGCATCCTTGGCATCGCCGAAGATCGACATTACCGTAGCGCTCTCTGCACCTGCGAAATATTTTGCGCGGAGGTTTTCAGTGCCGTCGAGATAACGCTGCACCAGCTGGTCGCCAGCCTCTCTGTTGTCATCGCTGTCGGGCAGAGCCGTGTCACGATAGTAGGCCTGGATGGCGAAACCGTATGTTCCTTCGGGAAGATCGGTCAGGGTGTAAGAGTAACGGGTGGTGATCATGTGCCAGAACTCCTTCACAGGATAACCTTGCGGGCCGTTTAAGCCGTCACCGCCGCCATGGTTGTTGACTGTGTTTCTTGTCCACAGACGGTCGCGCATGTTGTTGCGGTCAATCTGGAACCAGGGGATAAGCCACGAAACATCTACGGGATGTCCCTCTGAAACCTCTTTCTGCATCTGTGCCAGACGCTCCTCGCGGCTCACAAGCTGCCATGTGAAATCCTGAGGATTATCTGAAAGCTCTCCGTCGGCTGCGCCGATATAGAAATCATTGGCGATAAAGCTGCGTTCGCCGGTACCTTCCGGGGTGGCCTTCGCCATGATCTTGTAGGCGTTGCTCACACCATCCACTGTCACAGGCTCGAAAATCCAGTCTGTGATGTCGCGTTCGCCCTGGTCAAGATAAAAACGGTCCTGGTCGGCGCCGTTGAGGCTGCCGTTGCCGGTGTAGTTACACCAGATCTGGAAGCCTGAGAAGCCGTCGAGTTTCTTAAGCTCGATGTCCATACCGGTGTCATCGAGTTTCGACAGCGTAGTCCATTGGTCTACATTCTTTTTGTTCGGCTCAAGCCACTGGCCGGTCTCTACCTGATAGAGATAATAGGTTCCCTCGCCTGCCACGCTTCCGGTGTAGGGTGAAGTCACAGCCTGCATGGCGAATGTGCCAAGCAGACCTAACCCGAGCATCAAGTCTCTTTGTTTCATAAAATTTTGGTTTAATTTTGAAGTATAATATTTAAGGTTAAATATTTCCATGGTTGTGTGTCTGCAAAAGTAAGCCATTACACATCAAATCAAAGAAAATACCTGTTCAAAAAACAATATTATCATGTCAAACACCCGCATAAGCCGTGTCAGAACCCCTTATGAATCATAAATGAACAATTATTCTCAATCTTTGAACAGCACCTTGTCCCCTCTTTGTTTCATATCCCCTAATTTTGCATCCGGACATCCCTTACTAATGCCAATCATTAAATAATATATCATGAAACTTTTCAGACAACTCTTGGGAGTTCTGACTCTCGCCGGAGCCATCGGCATCCCCGCGATAGCCCAGACTGCCGACGATTTCAAGCCTTACCAAAAAAACAATCTGCGCCTCCCATCGGTGCCGCTGCTCATGAACGACCCCTACTTCTCCATCTGGTCGAACTATGACAATCTCAACGGCGGCCCCACCCGCCACTGGAGCGAAAAAGAGAAAGCCATCGACGGCATTCTGCGTGTCGACGGAGTGGCCTACCGCTTCATGGGCGCCGAAAAGAAAAACATACTCTCTCCGATCGCCGGACTCACCGTCGACGGATTCAACTGGTCGGGCCGCGTGAACTACAACGTTCAGAACAACACCGACTGGACCAAGACCGATTTCAACGACTCCGCATGGGCCCTCGAAGAGGCCGCCTGGGGTGAAGTCGGCGGATATCCCAACGTGAAACACGAATGGATCGGCGACAACAAAGACATCTACGTGCGCCGCGAAGTGAACCTCACTGCCGACGACATCGCTAAAGACCTCTGGGTGCAGTTCTCTCACGACGATGTGTTCGAACTCTACATCAACGGCACTCGCGTGGTGTCGACTGGCGAAACATGGCTCCAGGGCGAACAGCAGCAGCTCACCGCAGCTCAGAAAGCCCTCCTGAAGCCCGGTAAAAACATTCTTGCCGGACACTGCCACAACACTTTCGGCGGATCATACATCGACTTCGGGCTTTACGAGAACCTGCTCACCGATCCCGGAGCCATACAGCAGGCAAAACAGAACTCGATCGACGTAATGGCAACAAGCAGCTATTACAACTTCACATGCGGCCCCGTCGATCTCGACGTGGTGTTCACCGCACCGATGCTCATCGACGACCTCGACCTGATCTCAACACCCGTCAACTACGTGTCATATCAGGTAAAATCGACCGACGGCAAGAAACACGACGTGCAGTTCCTCATCTCGACCACCGCACAGCTCACCGTCAACGAAATGGGGCAGCCCACAATCTCAGGCACAGTGACCGAGAACGGCATAAAATATATCAAAGCCGGTTCCGAAGAGCAGAACATGCTCGGACGCACAGGCGACCTTATCTCCATCGACTGGGGCTATCTCTACATCCCCGAAATCAACGGTAAGGTCTCTGTCGCTTCGGCTCTCCAGACCCAGACCGACTTCGTAAACACCGGAAAACTCCCCGCATGCGCCACATCCGACGTGCGCAGCACAAGCCTCGGAAACATGCCGGCGCTCTCTTTCTGCAACGACCTCGGAAACATCGACGAAGCCCGCAGCTTCATGCTCATCGGCTACGACGAAGTGCTTGACATTCAGTACATGCACAAAAACTACAAAGCCTACTACGCCCGCAACGGAAAAACCATTTTCCAGGCCTTCGAGGAGTTCCGCGACAACTACAGCAGCTACATGAGCCGCTGCCGCGACCTCGACAAGATGATCTACGACGACGCCCTCGAAGCCGGAAACGTGAAATACGCCGAGCAGCTCGCTGCAAACTACCGCCTCGTCATGGGAGCGCACAAACTCTTCCAGGACGACAAAGGCCTGATCCTCTACTTCTCGAAAGAGAACAAATCGGGAGGATTCGTAAACACCGTCGACCTCACATATCCCGAATCGCCCATCTACCTCCTCTACAATCCCACTCTCCAGAAGGGAATGATGCTCTCGATTCTTGAATACGCCCTCTCCGACGAGCGCAAAGGCAAAAACTGCGCCGCTCACGACCTCGGAATCTACCCCCAGGCCAACGGCATGCACTACGGCGACTCGATGCCCCTCGAGGAATCGGCCAACATGATAATCCTCGCAACCGCGATATGCCACATCACCGGCGACGGCGAATGGCTCGTACCCTACCGCAACGTGCTCAAGACCTGGGCGGAATACTGCCGCACCGAAGGACAGAACCCCGGAAACCAGCTCTGCACCGACGACTTCAAAGGCCCCAGCGAGCAGAACACCAACCTCTCGCTCAAAGCAATCATGGCCGTGGCCGCATATGCCGAACTCATCCCTTACATCGGAGCCTCTACCCGCGACATCGAGAAATTCCAGCAGGCTGCAAAAAACATGGCGCTCCTCTGGGAAGCTGACGCGCGCGACGGCGACCACTACCGCATGGAATTCCACAAGCCAGGCACTTGGAGCCAGAAATACAACCTCGTGTGGGACAAGATGATGGGCTACAACATCTTCCCGCAGGAAGTCTATGACCGCGAAGTCAGCTGGTATCTCAACCACCAGCAGCGCTACGGACTCCCCCTCGACAGCCGTGACCTCCAGACAAAGAGCGACTGGATTCTATGGACTGCCACTCTCGCCCCCGACACCGAGACATTCCTGAAATTCTCCGACCGCCACTACGACTACATGAACGAGACCACATCACGCATTCCCCTGAGCGACTACTACATCTCAAGCACAGGCGTGACATGCAACTTCAGCGGACGTTCCGTGATCGGTGGCCTCTGGATGAAGATCCTCAAAGACCGCATTACCCCCAAGACCCAGGCCACGGCCTGGGCCCCCAAGGGGAACCACATCAAGACACGCTGGGCCGAACTCGTCGACCCCGCAAACCCTCTCCCCGAATATCCCCGCCCGCTGATGCAGCGCGCCGAATGGATGAACCTCAACGGATTGTGGGACTATGCCATCGTCAACGGATCTGACATACCGACAAACTATGACGGGGAGATTCTCGTCCCTTTCGCCATTGAGTCGAGCCTGTCGGGGGTAATGCGCCCCCTTGAGCCGGGTAAGACTCTATGGTACAAACGCGAAGTGGAAATCCCCGCCGAATGGGACGGCAAAAACGTAATCATAAACTTCGGAGCCGTCGACTACAAGACCGAAGTCTTCGTAAACGGAACCTCCGCACGCGACCGCATCGGCACACACACCGGCGGACACTCTTCCTTCTCTTTCGACATAACACGTAAACTCTCCGACAGCCGCAAAGCAACCATCTATGTGAAAGTCATCGACAACACCGATGAAAACATGCAGCCCGTAGGCAAACAGCGCAGATATCCCAACGGCGGAGGCGACATATTCTACACCTCCACATCGGGCATCTGGCAGACCGTATGGCTTGAGCCGGTCAACAAAACCTACATCTCGGCCATGCGCGCAACTCCCGACATCGACAACTCGACTCTGACCTTCGACATCACTGTCAGCGGAACCCCCTCCGGAAACCTGACCGTGACACTTCTCGACGGCGAAAACACCATAGTGTCGAAATCGGAAACTGCCGGCAATAACACACAGATCGTGCTCCCGGTGTCATCGCCTCACCTCTGGTCTACCACCGATCCGTTTCTTTACAACGTCAGTGTGACACTCGCCGACGGCGAAAACACCATCGACTCTTTCCGGTCATACACCGCCATGAGAAAAATCTCTTACCGCAAAGATGAGGCCGGATACTGGCGCATGCAGCTCAACAACAAAGACCTCTTCCAGTTCGGCCCCCTCGACCAGGGATACTGGCCCGACGGACTCATGACCGCTCCCACCGACGAAGCCCTGCTCTTCGACATCGAGAAAACCAAAGAGTGGGGGTTCAACATGATTCGCAAACACATGAAAGTGGAACCCGCACGATGGTATTACCACTGCGACCGCCTCGGCATGCTCGTGTGGCAGGACATGCCCTCTACTTTCCGCACCGACGAGCACTGGGTGACACACACATGGTATGAAGACCACAACTGCACCCAGGACTACACCCTTGAGCAGAACTTCCGCGCAGAATGGAAAGAGATCATCGACCAGCTCTATTCACACCCCTCGATCGTGGTATGGACACCCTTCAACGAGCGGTGGGGACAGTTCAAGACCGCACAGATCGTTGACTACACCCAGAGCCTCGACAATTCGCGCCTGGTCAACCCCGCAAGCGGTGGTAACCACTACCGCCTCGGCGAAGGCACATTCGTTGACCAGCACACCTACGACCAGCCCATCCGCGTTGCCGAAGGTGTCTTCGACCCCACGCGCCCCATGGTTCTGGGCGAATACGGCGGCCTGGGACGCAACATAACCGACCACCGCTGGTATGAACGCAACTCGCAGACCTACAACACCTACACAAGCGAACGCACAATCACCGACGCTTTCGTGAAACTCGCCGACCAGATTCACGCCCTCTCTCAGGGCTACGAAAACAACGGCAACAAAATCTCCTACTCGGCAGCGGTCTACACACAGACAACCGACGTGGAGACAGAGGTAAACGGCATAATGACCTACGACCGCGAAATCATCAAATTCGACGAAACCCGCGTGCGCGAGGCCGCCGACAAACTCACATCGCTCTTCGGTGCCGCCGCCTCTATCCAGACCCCTTCGGCCGACGTAATCAACGGCGAACCGGCCTACTACAACACAATGGGCATCCGCTTCTCCTCTCCGCAGCCCGGCATAAACATCGTGAAACACTCCGATGGCACAGTAGAGAAACTGCTTAACACCTCCGCCTTATAACCATATTCAGTTAAATTGTCGACATCAGCAAAATTCAAGTAAGCCAGGGGGGAGAGCGGTCGGCCGACAGCACTCCCCCCGTTTTTCCCCACGGGCGGCTGGCCCGTATGCGAAATATTTCGTAGATTTGCTGTCAGTAACAAGCCGCACAACAGCCAACGCTGACCGACGGATGAAATTTCCCTTTTTTGTTGACTAAACCACACCCCTATGACCCGAAGAATCCTGCTTTCAGCCGTAGCCGCCATCATCGCCCTGACCGGTATGTCGGCAAAAAAAACAAACAAAACAGAAACAACCGTCAGACTCAACGATGTGTGGACGGCCTATGAAGCCTTCAACAACATCTATCTCGACCCCGACAAATATATCTATAAAAACACCGACCGCGACAAGAAAGCCATCGGCCGCGACCGGGGTGCCGCTGCCATATGGTGCCAGCCGATGTATGTCGACATGGCCATAAACGCCACCGATCTTGCGCGCCGCAGCGGCGACAAAAAACGGGCTGCACGCTACGCCGACCTGCTTGAAAAACTCATCGACGGCAACATAGCCCACTATCTCGACTTCAATTTCGACAACTCCGACACAAACCGCGGATGGTTCATCTACGACGACATCCAGTGGTGGACAATAACCATGGCACGCGCCTATCTCGCCACCGGAAACGAGCGTTACCGCACTCTCGCCGAGCAGAGCTTCGCACGCGTGTGGTACGGATCACCCGTCGTGGGCGACACCGGATCATATGCCGACCCCACCAAAAACCTCGGAGGAGGCATGTTCTGGCAGTGGCAGCCCATCGACAAAGCCCGCCCCAACGAAGCCGGACACGGAAAAATGTCGTGCATAAACTTCCCCACCGTGGTTGCCGCAATGCTCCTTTACCAGGCTGCACCCGACGACCGTCAGGCAGATCCGCAGCCCATCGAATGGATAAACCAGTGGGGCGAATTCTCACGTCCCCGCTATGAGACAAAACAGCGCTATCTCGAAATGGCCAGGGAAATCTACGACTGGAGCGTGCGAAACCTCGCCGACCACGAGCATCCGGGCAAAATTTTCGACAGCCGCCACGGCGACCGCCCCGGAGGCCACCCCCTCATCTACAACCAGGGAACATTCATCGGAGCATCGGCCCTGCTCTATCTCCAGAGCGGCGACCCCACATATCTCGAAAACGCCATCAGCGGAGCCGACTATTCCATCAACGTAATGTCGGCCGAGCACAACCTCCTGCCGTGGGCCCACAACCACCGCAACCCATACGACCAGGGGAGCCTCGAACAGGGGGTATATCCCGCCATCTGGGCCGAATACATGAAAATTCTGATCAACGACTGCGGCCAGACTCAATATCTCCCCTTCATGATGCGCAACATCGAGGAAGGATGGAAAAACCGCGACAAGAACCGCGACATCTGCGACGGCGAGTCATGGAACCCCACTACCGACACCAACATGATCGGCAGCTATGCCGCCTCATCGATCCCCGCGCTGATGCTCACAACCGTCAGCCCCGACAAAAAATAAAACCAATCATAAATAAACCAGTCTATAAACCCTCATCAGCCAAAAACATCTCATGAAAAAACTGATTCTGCCCGCTCTGCTCGCACCATGTTTGCTTTCATGCGGAAGCCAGGGCAACGCCACGCGCGAAGTCTCCGTGAAAAACGACCTCAGGGCTCCGGCCTATCCGCTGGTCACAATCGACCCCTACACCAGCGCATGGTCGGCATCCGACCAGCTCTATGAATCGACCGTACAGCACTGGACTGGCAAGGGATTCCCCCTCCTCGGAGTGCTCATGGTCGATGGCAAACCCTACCGCTTCATGGGCCTCGAAGAGCAGGAAATGCTCCCCATTGTGCCAACATCGCAACAGGCCGACTGGACCGGACGCTACACCACCGACACCCCCGCCGCCAACTGGACGGCCCCCGACTTCAACGACTCGTCGTGGAAATCTGACCGCGGAGCCTTCGGCACAATGGAAAACGAACCCACCGCAAAAACCCAGTGGGGCACACGCAACATCTGGGTGCGCCGCACTGTCGACATCGACCGCGACCTGAGCGAGATACCCGTTTATCTCGAGTTCTCTAACGACGACGATGCCGTGTTCTACATCAACGGCACCGAGGTGCACTCAACAGGCTCCACCTGCAACAAAAACAAAGTGATCAAGCTCTCCGACGAGGCTCGCGCGGCTCTCCGTCAGGGCACCAATGTGATCGCCGCCGAATGTATAAACCCCATCGGCAACGGACTCCTCGACTTCGGTCTGCTGATTCCGAAAGACCTCAACACCCTCTTCGCGCAGACTGCCACACAAACCTCGGCCGACGTGCAGGCAACACAGACCCATTACACCTTCACTTGCGGCCCGGTCGATCTGGCCATAACCTTCTCCGCGCCCATGTTCATGGACGATCTTGAGCTTCTCAGCCGCCCTGTGAACTATCTCTCCTACAACGTCAGCTCCACCGACGGCAAAGCCCACGACATGGAAATCTACTTCGAGGCCGCCCCGGCATGGGCCCTCGACCAGCCCTACCAGGCCTCGGCATCCGAAACCTACGAAAAAGACGGACTCCTGTTTCTCAAGACCGGAAGCCGTGAACAGGATGTGCTCGCGAAACGCGGCGACCACATACGCATCGACTGGGGACACTTCTACATGGCCGCTCCCGCCGGAAACGCCACATCTGGCATAGGATCAGTCGACACCCTCCGCAAAAATTTCGTCAATGGCGAAAAACTCTCTGAAACCACATCAGGAACCGATTCAGAAGGCAACCTCGCCCTTGTATGCGACCTCGGCGACGTAAAATCTGCCGCAGGAAAGATCATGCTCGGCTACGACGACATATATT
>CAMWTV010000059.1 GCA_947177215.1 uncultured Muribaculaceae bacterium | reverse complement strand
GCGTGGCTCCTGATGGGGTCGGTGATGGCTGCCGGTTACCAGAATCGGAGGCTGCATAGTCTGATTCCCGGTGCAATGGGTCTGAAAGCGCTTGGGTAATGGCTGATAACGCTGCGGTTTTGTCGGAGATGAGGTCGCTTTTGTTCAGGACGAGAATCAGACTGGTGTCGGGCTGTTTTATCGATGCGATCTCTATGGCTCCATCAATTATATGGCCTGATATGGTGTCGGATGTCAGTTGATTCTCGGCTATACCGGCGGGGTCGATCACCCACAATATTATCCGGGCCTGAGAGGCTTTCAGGCGGGCTCGTTCGATGCCGAGGCTCTCAACTGTGTCGGCGGTGTGTCGCAGGCCTGCGGTGTCGATAAACCGGAATGTGTAGCCGTTGATGTCGGCTGTGTCTTCGATTGTGTCGCGTGTGGTGCCGGGTATATCGCTTACGATAGCGCGGTTGTCGTTGAGGAGACGGTTCAGGATCGATGATTTGCCGACGTTGGGTTTGCCGATGATGGCAACCGGAATGCCACGGCGTATGGCATCGCCTGTGGCGAAGGAGTCGGCCAGGCGACAGACTTCATTGCGGGTCTGTTCTGACAGCTCGAGCAGTTTGGCGCGATCGGCAAATTCAACGTGTTCTTCGGCGAAGTCGAGCTCCAGTTCGAGAAGTGAGGCCAGTTCAAGGAGTTTGTCGCGAAGGTCGGACAGACGGCGTGAGAACTGTCCTCTCATCTGCGACATGGCTACTCTGTGTGAGGCTCTTGACGTTGACGCAATGACATCGGCTATTGCCTCGGCCTCGGCGAGGTCGAGTTTTCCTGAGGCGAAGGCTCTGCGTGTAAATTCACCTGGCTGTGCCAGACGGCATCCGGCATGGATCAGTATCTGTATGAGGCGGTTCTGTATCCATAGGGAGCCGTGAACAGACAGCTCCACCACATTCTCGCCTGTGAATGAAGCCGGGGCACGAAACACTGTGGCCACGGCCTCGTCGAGTGTCTGATGTGTGTCGGGGTCTTCGATTGTTCCGAATCTGGCTGTGTGCGAGGGTGCTGTGTCGAGTGCTTTTCCGTGCCATAAACGGTCGGCTATCTCGATCGCCCTGGGGCCACTGATGCGGATAACGGCTATGCCTCCTACCCCCGGCGGGGTAGATATGGCGCAGATTGTGTCGTCAGAAATGTTTGCCATCGCTTCTGATGTAAGTTGCTTGACTTATTATTTATGTTTGCGTGAGATCCGGCTCCATCGGTTGAAGTCGCATTCCGATTCCACGCGTTTTTCTATGTCGTCGGGAAGGGCTGAGAAGAAGTTGTGTCCGGTAAGTGATTCGACAGAATCCACGCTTACGGCACATGTCTGCATTCCCCCTTTCACATATCCGTTGGGCATTATGAATCCTATGGCCACTGGCGGATCGGTGTAAGGCGACAGTATGACTTTAAAAAATCGCCGGGGCACGGCAACTCCTGATGTTCCGATGCGTTCAACGGCTTCGCCGGGAAGGAATACCGGGCCACAGACTATGACTACGGCGCTGTCGGCCCGGGCTCTCTGTCGGCATTTCTCCTCGAGGTTCTGCCATGCACCGCGGTTCAGGTCTCCGGCCTGCGGGCATACGTTTGTGAGGAGAAACGACTGTTGCATGGCTTCCTCATCCCATTTCATGTCGCCTGCGGGGGCCATGTGGCCGCGGTCGTAGCCTGAGCGACGATAGTCGTTCAGCGACGGGCATCCTTCCACATCAGGATCGGGTGCGAACTGGCTTGCGCGGGCCACTTGGCCTGAGGCTTCCGATTCGAGCAGTTCCCAACTGACCCAGTTGGGCTGATGCGTTTCAGGATTGAAAGATACGGTCATGCCGCGGTAATCCAGAATTGTTTCAGGCAGGCCGGGACGTGTTTCAACGGCGCAGAGGTTTCCGTTGAAATTCTGCACGTTTTCAGGCGCTTTTTTGGCCGAGGCTACCAGATAGGTCACCACAGCCGCCATGAGTGCGGCGAGAATCCACGCCAGGCGTTTTGTTGAAGCATCGGAGGCCGGGCGCCTCCGAGGAGAGCGCCCGGCCTTCCGGCTTTTGGGTTTTCTATAAGGCATTTTTCAGATCAGAGAATTGCCGAGATGTTGAAGTTGCGGAATTCGAGGTCTTTCGCTGCCTTTGCAGCCAGAGAACGGTCGAGGCACACTGCCTGACGCAGGTTGTTGTTGACCATAGCGTCGTTGTTGGTGCGGGCACCGAGGATGGCTGTGATGTAATAGGTCGTAGCGTCGGGGTTGGCGATTCCTGCAAGAGTCGATTTGGCTTTGCTGTAATCTTTTGCGAGAATCTGGGCCAGAGCGGCGTTGTTGGTCTTGGCATCGCCGAAAGCTTTTACGGCAGCGGTAGCGTCGCCTGTCATGAGGTAATATGTGCCCATGGCGTCGTTGAGCTCGTCAAGACCTGCGGCAGCACCGAATTTCTGATTGGCCTGACGATAGTCTTTGTTCATCAGAGAGATCAGACCGAGGTTCATCTGAGGCTCGGCGGCGTTGGGCGCGATGCGTGTGGCTTTGGCGAAGTTGGCTTTAGCTGCATCGTAGTTGCCAGCCTTGTACTGGGTCAGACCGAGGTCGTTATAGGTGCGGTAGTCGTTGGGATAGAGTTCGGCGGCCTTGTCGTAGATTTTCATCTTGTCGGCGTTGTTGTCAACAAGAGTGGCGGCATACAGGAGCTCGTCTACATTCAGGGCAGAGGGGTTTGACTGCACGAGGTTCATGATCTCGTCGTCGCTCTTGCCGATGACATTGATCGAGGCAGTGATGCGCGATCTGCGGAGCTGGGGCAGAATCTGGTCGGCCAGCTGGTCGAAAATCGATGAAAGATTGCGGATCTCTTTTTCGCGCTGTTCGGGGTCTTTATACATCGACAGAACACTGAGGATAAGCTCCTTGTCCTGGATGTTGCTTGCCGAAACGAGTTTCTGGAAGCCTTCCCAGTCCTCGGGGGTGAAGTTGGCGGTGAGTTCGCCGAATTCGGTCACGTTGTCTTTTTTCAGCTGGTTCTTGAGATAGGCCGAGGTGTTTTTCTCACGGCTTTCAGCCAGACGGGTGTTGAGATCGATCGAACCTTCGGGAGATGCGTACGACGAGATATTGATCTCTTCGATCTCGCGGTTCTGGTCTCCGCTGGCATCCTTGATCTGACGGTTCAGGGCAAGCATCTCTGATGATTTCAGCTGTCCGTCGCGGATGTTTGCCTGGTTGATCAGGAAGTGGATGTCGGCGTTATATTTCTCGTTGATTATGCGCTGGAATTTGTCCTGTGCCAGAGCGGGCGACACGGTAGAAGCATCGGCCAGAGCTGCGGTTGCAATCACGCCGTTTGCCACTTTCACGCGGGGGAGCACATACTGCTTTTTGCCCTGGGTAACATTGAAGGCAAGCTCAAGATCGCTCTTCATCATTTCGGGCTCATAGGTGTACATTACCGGAATTGTAACGGTTCCGCCGTTGTCATAGCTGATTACGGGGGCATTTCCGCGAACTTTCTCACCCTGGAAAGCATAGGGCTGCGATGCAACTTCTTTTCCCTCGAAACAGAGATAAGGCGTAACGGTCACTTCGGCATTTTTCACGAAGAATTTGGCCGGAACGCGGGCTGTGACAGTGGCGGGAACTTTGTCGCCGGTCACTTCGAGCGGATTAGGGTTAACTGTGAAATAATCAGGTGAGAACTGATTGAGCTTTTTGCTGCATCCGGTCAGGAGAACGAGTCCCGACAGGGCGAGAGCGGAAATGTGTTTAGCGTTCATGATGAATATGATGTAATGTTGTTAATTCCGTTTTACGGGTGACTGGCGTATGTTTTTACCATCGCCTCACAAAGTTAGTAATAATTTTTGTCAGTCAGTTAAAGATGTGGCGCTGAAAAAGAGTCTCGGTGTATATAAGAAAAGTTAGAAACGATGTGCGATATGTTAATTAGAGTTAACATGGCTTGTGTTTTTAAAATGTGTGATGATTGTAACTGTGCTGTAATGATATTGGGCTAACTTTGCATTGTGTTTGACAGACATGCCAAACAATGACAATGGTACTACAATCCATTAAATCTAACAGAAAGAATATAGTTTACAAGATAGTAATTAGAGCAAAGTAAATAAAAATACTTCATTATCCCTTGAAACGGATCGCCGGTGAGGCGCTCCGTTTTCGTTTTATGCCATAGCTGATATTCAGACCTGACTGGTGAGGGTTAGCGATTTGGTGTTGCCAAGCATGCGCAGATCCTGAAACATCGGCAGGTAATTGCGGCGCGAGGGCGCGAGAACCACAAAGTTAAGTTCGGTTATTCCGGTTTCGTAATTGTATTCGATAAAGTAGGTCGACAGATGCACGCTGTGGCGCCGGAAAACTTCGCGATAGGCCTCGATGTCCTGAACTATCCCTTCGACCCTAAGCTTGAGCGCGCGGTTTTCCTGCCCGAGGTTGCGGTGATGCTCAAAGGTTTCGAAAACAACAAGTGTTACAAGTATCAGTGCGGTGGCTATGAGCGAACACCAGTACATGCCCACACCGACAGTCATGCCTATGGTGGCGGTCATCCAGATTCCGGCTGCGGTGGTCAGGCCACGGACAGAGCCTTTCATATGGATCATGGCACCGCCGCCGAGGAATCCGACTCCGGTTATGACCTGGGCGGCGATTCGGCCGGGGTCGCCGTTTTTGAGTCCGAGATAAACCTGCGGCACATATATTGAAAGCAGCATTGCCATGCAGGCACCCATCGAGATGAGGGCGAATGTGCGCACTCCGGCTATCTGGCCTTTGCGTTTGCGTTCGGCTCCGACAAGCACACCGAGCACCATGCTCAGTATTAGTTTGAACACGGAGTTGCCGAGGGTGACCTCAGGCGAGTTCAGGTCGTTCAGGATGATGTTGAAAATCTCGTTCATGACTGAAGGCTTTAATTGACGGGATGATGTACCGATAGATGCAAATTTACAAATTTAAGTGAGAGATCAGCGCATTCCGGGTCATACTTTTTAATCCGGGTCATGCAGATAAAACAAAAACGCAGCGATGTCAGTTAGAGACACCACTGCGTTTTCGTTGATTTCCGGACGGAATTTATCTGATGCTTATCTTATAGCTTCCTGAAGGAGTGCTAATGATGTAGATGCCGGGGGTGAGCGATTTGATAGCCTCGTTAACATCGGAGGTGCTGATCACGAGCTGACCCTGCACGGTGTAGATGTTGGCGGAGGTTGCGTTGCCGTTTGCCACGGGCGCTTCTATGCCTGACTCCGGACGGTCGCTGATGTTTTTGATATTGGCGAAGAAATCGGCCCATTCGCTCGCCTTGTATGCGGCCAGAACTGATTCACCGTCGGGGCAGTAGACTGTGATTTTGTCGCAGTCTACATTCAGGAACGGATCGGTGAGGGCTTCCCACATATCGAATTCGGCGGGTTCTTCGCCAAGAGCGATAATCTCGGTGAGTGCCTGACAGTTGTAGAAGGCGCGGTTTCCGATGGTTTCGACAGCGGCACCGATTGTGACGCTTGTCAGGTTGCCGCAAGAGGCAAAGAGCCCGTCGGAAATGGCTTCGAGGGCAGCCGGAAGCACAACTTCGCTCAGTCGGGTAGCGGCGAATGCCTGAGTGCCGATCAGGAATATGTTGTCGGGAAGATTAATCTCCTCAAGGGCAGAGAGGCAGAACGTGTATTCGTCGATGCCGATAAGCGATTCGGGAAGGATCACTTTTCTTACAGGGCATTCATAGAATGCACCGCCGACAATGCCACGGCAACCTTCGGCCACGGTGAATGTCTCGGCCACACCCGAGCGTGGGCAGAGATAGAGGAAGTGGCCGTCGTAGTCGTAAAGTGCGCCGTCGACAACCTTGAACGAGGTGTTGGCGGGATCGACCGATACAGATGCCACCGGAGTGCCGTTGAACGATGATGAGGCAATGGCGCTCAGAGCGGCCGGCAGGCGGAGATCGGTTATGCCGGTCTCTTCAAAGGCACGTGTGCCGATAGCTGTCACGCTTGCCGGAATCTCGATGTCGGTGAGCGATGAGCATCCGAGGAAAAGCATCGAGGAGATTTCCGTGAGGCCTTCGGGAAGGGTTATGTTGTTGAGCGACTCACACAATTCAAAGGCTTCAATGCCTATCTCGGTGCATCCTGAAGGGATTTCTACCGATGTGAGGGCTGTTTTGTAGAAGGCTCCCGATCCGATTGCCGTAAGAGATGCAGGCAAAGTTATCTGTGAGAGCTGTTCGCAAGATGCGAAGACCGAGCTGCCTATTACGCTTACACCATCGGGAATAACCACCGACGTGAGTGAGGTTGTGCGGAAAGCATAGTCGCCGATAGAAGTCAGGGTCGAAGGGAGTTTGATTTCGGCAAGGGGCGACGAGCGGAACGCTCCGTAGGCAATGGTGTGCAGCCCTTCGGGGAGGGTGACTTTGGTTACGTTGCTCCAGTAGAAAGCCTCGCGCTCTACCGACACAACGCTGAGGGTTATGCCGTCGGGGTTGGTCACTGTGGCCGGAACATTGCATTCGGTCAGATCAGAACTTACGGCCGACACTCCGGCTTCGGTCTGTGAAACGACGGTGTAGGTAACTCCGTCGACAGTGAATTCAGAACCGACAACAGCGCCTACGGCAACGGCCGTGAGATCCACGGTCTTTGTGCCGGCTTCGCCCATCACGATTTCAAGCGGAAGATTATATGTGCCCGATTCCGCGGGTGTGAATGTAACGGTTACAGTGGCTGTCATGGCAGGCTCTACAACAGCCTGTGAAACAGCAGCAGAGAATGGCCCTTCGGCGATATCGCCCACGGCAAGGTCGAATGCTTTGCTGCCCGTGTTGGTAACGGTGATTGCCTTGGATGCGGTCTGTCCGACCAGAACCTGGCCGAAATCTACGGCATCGTCAGAAACCAAGGCGTCGTAATCTTTGCCGACCGAAGCCGATGCGTCAGTTTCAGCTGCAAAAGTGGCGATAGCCATGCTCGACAGCTGTATGGCGAGGTGTGCCGGTTGCGAAACTGTGCCGTTCATCAGGCCCCAGTTGTTGCCGGCTTCCGCCAGCCAGCTGAAATCAAGCGGTGTGCTGTCGATGATCCAGTTTCCGTCGGCGGTCATTGTTGCCTTGAATACTTTTGCCGACGAAGCGGCGAAAGAGTCTGACCCACGGTAAGATGCAAGCTGGAGCATTATATCGCCTTCGACCGCCGGAGATATCATGTAGAAAGAGAGGCGGTCGGGATACTGTCTGACCGGGTTGTCGAGGTTTATGCCGGCTGCGTTGATTCCGTCTTTCGAGAAAGCGGTGAAACGCGATGTGCCGGCGTCTCCGCTCTTATAAACATAGTCGTTCACATCGAAGTCGTAGGTTTCGGTGACAGTCCATCCTGTCCACCCCTCGGGAAGAGTGCCCGACGCCACATTGAAGTCGGTTACGAGCCCGTCGGGGGCGGTTACCCCTTTGCCTGAGAGATTTACCGTGAACGATCCGGCCTGACCGAGATCAAGCACCATTGCGGCCTCGGTGTCTCCGTCGTTGGCCGGGGTGAATGTCAGAGGAATCTCCATTGCCTGAGCCGGGGCAAGTTCGCCGGAGGGGAGTGTTGCAGAAAATGCGTCAGACTCCAGTGTCAGAGTCACAGGCACGGGCTGCTGTCCTGTGTTTGAGATCTTTACTGAGCCGGAAGTGCTTTTGCCGAGCATCGTTACAGGGAATGTTACCTCAGTGGTGCTTACCGAGGCCTCGAACTCGGCCTGTTGGCCATAACTGAAAGTTGTTGCAGGAAGGAAGCCTGCGGCATATGTGCCGAAGCCGTTGTAAGTATAGGCGGCCTGCATGGTTTCGGTGGAAGTGCCGGTGAATTCTGCCCGGGGATATGCGTTGCCAGCCGATCCGAGGCTTATCTGCACAACGAGATTCGAGCCTGTGTATGTGTAAGGATCGGTCAGCTCGAATTTCAGGAGCTTGCCTCCGGCAACACCCTCCATGTGGCCTGAGTAGCCTGTGTGGAAGGGGATGTCAAGAAATTCTGTATATCCGCCATTGTCGGCTGTCAGTTCAGGCTGATCGTATTCGCCCAGTGAGAGAATCATCTGATCGGCGCTCCAGTTGCCTGAGAAGCCTTCGTCGGTCAGATAGAACTGGATTTCGCGTATGGTCTCTCCGGCCATCGTCTCAAGCTGCTGCGCGGGATACAGAACCTGTGCGCGGCAGGCTGCATTGTCAAGAAAGTAGAAATGGAACGGAACATACTGGTTGGTCGCGCTGCCGCTGTTTACTGTAAGTTCAGCAGCATTCAACGCACCTGTACCGGCACAGGCCAGAAGGGCCGTAGCCATAAGCATTCGCATCGGTGTTTTCTTCATCTGATTGTATCTGTTTAAATTTAAATGAAAAAAACTGTTTTTCACAAACAGTTTTTCCGGGCGTAAAGGTAAATACAAAATTGGTTTTATGCAACTGTTATGTGGAAATCTGCAATAGTTGTAAGGTTATTTATGACAATATGCGCGTTGTGTGCCTCTGAATCGAGGCTTGATATCAGGTGCTATGCGCCGGGACTTATTTCTTGCAGCCTTTTCATTATGTCTGAAATAAACAATACCCTGAGTCTGTAAATTAGCAGACTCAGGGTATTTGATGTTAATTGACAGCTTATTGTCAGATGGCGATCTTGAAGACATTGTCTCCCTGACGGATCAGATAGATTCCGGGGGCGAGAGTGCGCAGGGCCTCGGCGCAGGGAACAGAGCTGCGCAGCAGAATGCCGGCTGCGTTGTAGATGTCGACATCGGCGTCGTCGGTCAGGCTGATGGCTTCAATACCGGTAGAGCCGCCGTTGTCGGTGAATCTGAGGAATGATACTGCCGCGTCGGGATCGGAGATGAAGGCGTGTCCGGCAGTTACAGAAGTAGACTCGCCTGTGGCCAGACGGCGGAACAGAGATCCGTCGGCTGTGTGGCTGAGAACGAAATGTCCTTCTTCGGCAACAGTGTCGACATGGGTTCCTGTCAGCAGTCCGTGGGTATAGGTGTCGGATTCATTCACGGGGGTTCCGGTGAATTCGTAAACAGCCGAACGTGCAGCCTGGCGCACCACATAGGGGGTGTTGGCGGCTATGGCATCGACCTGCTCGAGCGAGAGCACCTTGTGGTCGTTGCCTTCGCTGGCATAGCCGGGAACGGAATAGACTTCCAGGCCTGAAGGAATCTCATGGTCAAACGGAAGGATCAGCGTGTCGTATTCGCCTTCGAAGGCAAGTGTCACGGTGTGTTCGGGAACGGTGGCTGAGATGAGGGTGAGACGGAAATCGTCGGCCTTGTACCACCAGTGGCCGTCGGCAAGGAAGGTGTGTTCGCCGTCGTCGGCCGATCCTACAGCTCCGATGGTGAGCGGTTCGCCCGCGGCGAGATCAAACTCGACAGCGATGTCGAAGAACGTTTTCTTGATATTGTCGTCGCCCGATATGACTTTGAGTTCTTTTTCGCCGTTGGCGGTAAGATAGATTCCGGCATTGTTATCGGAGGCAACCCGGGCTTCGAGGCGATAGTGACCTGCGGGGAGCCCTTCGATGGTCTGTGTCACAGGGGTTCCCTGCCACCATGTGTTGAACAGGTAGTCGCCATGACATCCGGCGGCATAATATGTATCGTTAGAGTTGGGCATCACGCCGGTGTCGCTTGAATAGATCACGTTCCAGCCCCACGGTTTGCCCATTTCGAAGCTGGGGTTGATGATGGCATCGGTCAGGTCGGCGTCGCCGCCGAGTTCGATGGCGCGGAGGGCAACACGCTCGCGCAGAAGTGCATAGATCTCGTTGAACTCTTCAGTGCCATCGCCCTCAAGGGTGAAGCTGTCGAGAATTGCCTGATAGGCAGAGAGATCCCATCCGTCGGCGTAGGGCGCGCCGAGGGCATTGGCCCTTACGGTGGCATCGGCCATGGCCACACGGATTTTCTCATAGCCGGCCATGTTGTCGGCATCGGCCAGGCGTGTCAGTGTGAAGTTGTCGGCGGTAAAGCTGTCGCCTTTGGCGCCGAATGAGGCAGTTCCGTTATTGACAGGAAAGCGGAGCGATACTTCCGACAGCGGATTTCCGCCGGCGGCCGGCGAGCTTTCGTAGCCGTTGGCTGTGAGCGTAGCGCCATCCGACAGGAGGGCTTTCAGCTCGTATATGCCGTTGGGAAGGGTGATGCCGAATGTTTCGGTCGACTGAGAGATTTCTGCCTGTCCCGATGTCTGGAGAGTGAAAATGCCGTCGGCATTAAGCGACGAGGCGTTTTCTGACACAGAGGCGTTGCCGCTTACAGTCCAATAGTCGAGACCACCCATCTCGAAGCTGTTGTTGAAGATAACATAGCGCATGTCGGCCGGAATGGCGTTCTGCGATTTAGCCGCGTTGGCAAGGGCGATGTAGGTCATGCGCACCTCTTCGTCGCCGTCGCCAACAATGTTGCGCAGTTCATAGCGCTCTTCGACAACATGGTTCGAGTAGTTGTAATAGCCCATGGCCTCGGCTTTGGCTGCGGCGTCGTCGATGGCGCGTTTTACTTTATCATACAGAGCCTGTTCCTCGGCGGTCTCGCCGAGATATGTTAGCTTGAAATTGTCGAAGCAGAACCATGTGCCTGATTTGGTGTGAGGTTTGTTGACAAGAAGAGTGAGCTGATGGTCGGAGATGGTTATCTCGACCTCGGAGGTGTAAAAACCACGGTTGAAGAAGGCTGCCGCGCTTGCCATGGTGTTAGGCACATATTTGCCCGACGAGAG